>JAFGQO010000050.1 GCA_016935615.1 Bacteroidales bacterium | reverse complement strand
GGTGACTTTGTGGCATTTTTTAATCATACTATTTTAACCACGAAGACTCCAAAACCCGAAGAAACACAAAGTCTACTCATATAAATAGCTATAAATCAATAAATGTATTATCGATCCTTAAACAAACGTTAAATTATTAGTGCTTTAAAATACCCTGAAAAGTAAACAAAAAAGATGATACACAGTTTATACAATAAAGGGGTTGTTTTTATTACTTTTGGGTTCATTTTATTAATATTTTTCAGAAACATGAGTATTTCTCAGGAAATAGAAAAACTTAAAAAAGAATTACCTGAAACTGTAAAACTGATAGCTGTATCGAAAACAAAATCTGCAGAACAGATACTTGAAGCCTATTATTCCGGACATAAGATATTCGGTGAGAACAAAGTACAGGAACTGGCAGGTAAGTATGAAATACTTCCGAAGGATATTGAATGGCATATGGTTGGTCATTTGCAAACCAACAAAGTAAAGTATATAGTGCCTTTTGTATCTATTATTCATGCTGTGGACAGTCTTAAGCTGATGATTGAAATAAATAAGCAGGCTCTGAAACATCACAGAATCATTGATTGCCTGTTACAGTTAAAAATAGCCCGGGAGGAGAGTAAATTCGGTCTGAATTTCTCTGAAGTCAAATTGATTTTAGAATCTGATGAGTATCACAAGTTAAACAATATTAGAATTCTTGGAGTAATGGGTATGGCTTCTTTTACAGACAATACAAGCACAATCAGGGATGAATTTAAAGAATTAGTTCGTATCTTTAAAAGTATCCGACAAGATTATTTTGCAGGTATGCCTGAATTCAAAGAACTTTCGATGGGTATGTCAACAGATTATAAAATTGCAATCGAGGAAGGATCGACCATGGTTCGCATTGGAAGTCAGATTTTTGGAAAAAGAGTTTACTGTAACTTGAAAATCAGATGAATGGAATGAAACTAACAACAAATTATTTAGGTATTGAATTGAAGAATCCATTGATCATCAGTAGTTCGGGATTGACGAATTCAGTACAAAAAATTAAAAAGCTGGAAGATGCAGGTGCCGGCGCAGTTGTTCTTAAATCATTGTTTGAAGAGCAGATCAACAGAGATGCTTTGTCCATGTTAAAAGAATCTGATTATCCTGAAGCTCAGGATTATATTCTTAATTATACTAAGAACAATACTGTTGAACAGTATCTGAGATTAATTGAAGAAGCAAAACGTTCTGTCGATATTCCGGTTATTGCCAGCATAAACTGTATTTCATCAAAGGAATGGTTTTCTTTTGCAAAACCTATTCAGGATGCCGGTGCTGATGCCATTGAATTAAATGTATTCATTCTTCCTGATAATATACATGAAAACGGATATCTCTATGAACAGATATATGATGATATTCTGTTAAATCTGAGTAAGAGAATTAGTTTCCCCATTTCTGTTAAGATTGGGCAGCATTTTACGAATATACCCGCGTTTGTTAAAAATCTGAAAAGCAGAGGAGCGAAGGGAGTTGTGCTGTTCAATAAATTTTATGCTCCCGATATCGATGTAGATTCTATGACATTTACAAGCTCGGAAGTATTCAGTAATCCCTCTGATTTAAAACAATCGCTCAGATGGATCGGGATCGTATCTTCACTGGTAAAGAATATTCATCTGTGTGCTTCAACAGGTGTTCATGATGGTACGGCTCTTGTCAAGCAATTATTGGCAGGAGCAACTGCTGTCCAGGTTTGTTCGGTTCTGTATAAAAAAGGGCCCGAATATATTTCTACAATACTATCGGATTTGATGGAGTGGATGAAAAAACACAACTTCAATTCGATTGATGAGTTCAGGGGAAGAATGAGCTATAAAAACATTCCTGATCCGACGATTTTTGAACGTTCACAGTTTATGAAGTATTTCTCAGATATTCAGTAGATAAAAACAACTTTTGAAATTCCTGTTATTCGTCTTTTGCATTGGATTTGCCTTCATTTAGCACCTTGATCAATTCACGGTACAGCGGTTTCTTTTCATCGTTGATATCAGAGACTTTTTCATTAAGGATCCTTTTGCAGGATTCTATTGCACTGTTGCTTGCCCTCCAAACCATTTCTTCAATAACTGTAAATGATTCAAGTGCAACCTGATAATCTCCGGATAAAAAACAATTCGTAAAAATGTTCAGGTTGTCACTGTAATCCAGTCTTGATTGCCAGCAGGCTGAAATTAACTGTGAAATCCATAGTGTATTACTATGAGTTTGAATATAATCTGCAATGAAAGGAACACATTTCTGGTCTTTTAAATTGCTGATAAACAAGATTACTTCTCGTTTTACTCTTTCAGAATTGTTTTTATTGAGCAAATCAAGAATTAATGGAAGTATACTTGCTTTTCCGGAAGACCTTAATTCATGGATCTTAGCAAGAATGAGATCATCATTTTTTGAATTCAGGGATGCCTTTGTTTCAGTGATAAATCTTTTCTCTTCTATTTCTTTGTTATTCCCGGCCATATTAACCTTAAAATATATTTTGCAAATCTACTCATTTAGGTTGATCAAAAGTATGTTTGTTGTCCCGGATGTTATTTTAAACCGATCATCGATCTGATGACCCACCAGCCATACAATATTATTTTCTGAAACCAGTATCCAGGTCTTTTCTTTATCCAGACGATTTATTTTTTTATCTGTAAAATAGTCGCTTACCTTTTTTTTATGTTTCATTCCCAGGGGGTAGAAATAATCTCCCTTTTCCCATTTTCTTAGTTTCAATGGAAATGTTAACAGATCCATGTCAACGGCAATATGTGTCTTTGTCACCGGAATACGAAAGTCAGTATCTTTAACTTGTTCAGTAAAGCTGAGATGGATTGGCTGATTGATCTTATGAATACCCCTTTGTATTTCAATACTGTCATTTGCATGGTTTGTATTTAATTTTTCTATGACCAGTGTTTTCCTGTCTTTTAGCAATATATAATTATCGGAATAGAAAAGTTTGCCGGATTCTCCAGGTAATGAATTGAACATGTTTACGATCACAGTGTAAGAAAAACCATATTTTTCCAAAAGGTCAAATAATGTTTCAGGAGTTAGTCGCAATGACAGTATTTTTGGAATGCTTATGATATGATTCGGTGTCTCCTGAATTGTAATGGCCCTGTAGATCTTTAAAAGTTCGTTTTTGTATATTTTATAGGTTGCATTGAATATTTCAGATTCCCGGATCAAGGTCTCCCTAAAGGATGGATTGAGCTTTTCAAATTGTGGAATAATTTTATGCCTTATAAGGTTTCTCCGGTACTTGATATCTTCATTGCTTGAATCTTCTCTGAATTTTATATTCTCCTTTTTTGCATAATTCTCAATTTCATTTCTTGAAGCAAACAGTATGGGTCTGATAATTATATCCTGCCTGGCCTTAATACCTGTCAATCCTTTTATTCCGGTACCACGTGTAAGATTGATCAGGAATGTTTCCACGAGGTCATCGCGATTATGAGCAATGGCAATGGAACTGTAACTGTACATTTCTGCAAGCTTAAGAAACCAGGTATACCGAAGTTCTCTGGCGGCCATTTGAATCGATATGTTTTTCTTCCTGCTGAATTCAGCAGTATCAAAGCTCTTTGTATGGATTTTCAAATTCAGCTTCTTTGCTTCATTTACGACAAATTTTTCATCTTCATCTGATTCGGCATTTCGCAGTTTGAAATTACAGTGTACAATGTCAGGGATATAATCGGCTTTGCAAATCAGGTTCAACATCACCATTGAATCTATACCTCCGCTTATCGCGGCAAGGATTTTATGGTTCTTAACAAGAAGGTTATTCTCAGTATTATAGGACAGGAATTTTTCAAGCATAATGAACTCTTTTGTTCGTACGGATTACACCATAAACTTTCGCAAGACATTCTTCATATTCTTTTTCTGCTTGTGATAAAGCTGTAATAGCTCCTCCAACCATATAGGAAAGGTATTCTTTTTTAGAATTGTATTGAAGACTTCTTATCACAACATTAAAATCGAAATTCATTTCGGGAGAAATATATCCTACAGCTCCGGAATACAATCCTCTTTTAACAGATTCATATTGTTCTATTAGTTTCATTGCTTCTATTTTCGGGGCACCGGTCATTGAACCCATAGGAAAAGTTGCGCTTATTATCTTAATGAAAGAGTTGGTTTTTAATTGAGCAGTGATTGTTGAGATCATCTGATGTATATGGGGGAAAGTATAAATTCCGCATAGTTCTTCTACGTGAACAGAATTTCTTTGTGCTATTCTGGAAAGATCGTTCCTGACAAGATCGACAATCATGATGTTTTCTGCTTGTTCCTTAATGTCATCGGATAACCGGGTTTTAAGTTTATGATCTTCCGAAATAGTTACACCTTTTGCTGATGTCCCTTTCATTGGTTGGGAAATGATCAATGAATTTTCTTTTTTCAGGAACCTTTCAGGACTAGCGGACAATAAAAACTTGTCATTGTATTTAAAAAATGCTGAAAACGGAGAGGGTGAGCTCTCATTCATTATCCTGTAAACTGCATAAGGATCTATTTCTGCATGGTTATAAAATTCCTGGCAGAAGTTGATTTCATAAATATCTCCTCTTCGGATACGTTGCTGTAATTCACCGACATTTCTTAAGTATTCATTTTTTGTTATTCTTGGATACAGATCTATTGTATAATGAGTGAGTCTGGAAATAGAATAGGAATTTAAACGATGAAAAAGAGTTGTATGTTCAATACACTCATTTTGAATAGTAACAGTTAAAACTCCATTTGCCATCAGGAATAATACTTCAGGCGTAAAGAAAAAGATGTCAGGCCAATCAAGATGGCCGGAATTATTGGATTGCAGACTTTCAATGGAATTTTTCAGATCGTAAGAAAGATAACCGAGATACCACTCGGAATTTTCAGGACTCACTTCCTGCAATTCAATGAATTCAGAAATGGAGTTTTCATGAATTGGTTTGTTGGAAAAGCCGGCTATTATATCGTATTTATTGTAGCTAAAGTTACCGGTGTTTTGAAAATATGGTGTGTTGCTGTCGAGAATACAGGCCAGTTCATTTTCCCTGGCATACTCGATAAGCTTTTCTTTCAGGCTTTCAATTTCATTTGCAGGTATGGAAATACTCTTTTGCATTGTACAAAAATAAAAAAAAGCCCTTCTGAAACAGGAAATGCATTTCATTTTGTATAAATACAGGATCAGGATTTTTTGTCCGGACAAGAAGTGATTTTCTTCTGATTCTCATCAATTGTTTTATTGCCTTTGTGCCAGCCTCCTTTTTGAGAACTCAATAATCCATGACTTCCGGTTTAGGAATAATAAAAGTTTCAGGTTTGGGTATGTCAATTCCTGAAAAGTGTATGTATTCGGCTGAAGAGTTTTCCGGCACAACAGGGTAATAAGAGAATCTAAGCTCTATGGTATTGAAGACAAGGTTTTCATTTCTTATTCTTATGCCTGCTCCAAAGCCTGTATAGACCGGGTTATTTATTAGAAGTTTGTTCTTATAATTTATCAGTCCGCCATCAATAAATAAATAATAAAGGAATCTGAATCCTAAAAAATAGTGAGGTGAATAACAGACTGTTTCAAATTTTATGTTGAAGAGTTGACTTCCTTTCATATTCTGACTTGTTAATCCTCTTATATTGTTATTGTTTTCGAATTGAATGAATTCATCCTCGAATCGATTAATGCCTGTCTTGTAATTGATTTTTGTAAATAATCTGTAATTGTATCTACCTTCTTTATTGAACAAAGGAGAAAAATTATGAAACATAAATTGAAAGGTTCCCTGCTCCGTTCCTTCATTAAAAAAGGTTCCGTATTGTATTTTATAATAAAGCAAACCAAATTTGGTTCCAAATGCTCCAAATGAGTATGCGAAACCAAGATATGGCCTGTCAACGTATTCACTTTTTTCCAGGCCTGCTGTAAAAGTTGCCAGGAAACCATAGGGTATATCCTCTGGTTTTCCAAAACCGTATACGAGATAAGATTTTTTATATACCTGGCTGGATATGCCAATACCTCCTAAAAAAATAGTTCTCTGATGATAATCATGAAGATAATCTGCAGATACTTCGGCAGGACGATCTTGAAAGTTGTATCTCATGATTCTTCCTGTTAGTGCAATACTCGAACGTTTTTTTCTTCTGTATGCCTGAGAAAGTAAAATGGAACGTCCCAGCCAGAGATCAATATAATTGTAATTTAAATCACTATTCAACAAAGTTGTATCTTTAAGCTCAATGTCAATTGTGCTTTTAACATCTTCAAAACCCAAACCACCCGCATATTTCATTTCGGGTGTCAGAAAATCTCGATTCATATAGATTTTATAGGCCTTCAACCTCCAGGTATTTTCATAATCAATATTGATCGTTATAAACGTATTGCCAATATTCTGAATTCGATATTTTGCCCTGTGTCCGAAATTTTGTGACTTGTTGTAATTCCATAAAAGATGATAATACAATTCATGTCCCGTACCCAAAAGGTTTTTGTTCCAGATTCCGGCCTGGCCGTAAGATATATCAAAAATTTCCAGTCCGAATCCTATAGAAAAAACATCCTTGGTAATAAATAGCAAATCAATAGAATCATTCTCTGTTTCGGTAACCAATACCTGGACATTTTTGATGTATGGTAGGTTCCGTAACAGTCTTTCATTATCGGCAAGAATAAAGGGATTCAGGGAATCACCAGGCTGAATAAGAAATTTTTCTCTCAGGCTATGCTTTTGTGTATTCATATGCAGTTCATTGCCAAAATTTTGAATCCACGTAGTTGGCTTATGTGTCGTATCGGCAACTGTTTGTCCGAATACGTCCAGTTGTATGATATTTATGTTCCTGATTATTTTGCCTCTGTATTTTTCATAATTTTCTGCTGCAGTCTGCATATCAGGACCTTTTCCCGGTTCATTGACTGAGATCATCCTCATAAATTCTTTTTGCCAATAGGATCTAAGCGATTTTTCAATCTCCGGTTCAGCTGGTTCCTGAGAAGTATATGAGGCACTATCGAATATATTGAGAGGTATCAGAGAAGTATCGTGTTTAAAATACAATAATGAATCTTTTAGTGTTACAAATTGACCAAAAGCAAACATATGGAAACCAATCAAACAGATCAATATGGCAATGGATTTGTTCATCAAATGGCAGGCGGTATGAAAAATAAAAGTACTAATTCTCAAAGCAGAAAATTAAGTGCTTAAGTTCACAATAATAAAATCCTGACTATTCTGAAATTCAGCAATTGCTTTAGTAAGGTTAATGTTCTTTTCTGATAAGTAATATTCATTCAGAAAAGAAGTTATTTCATTTTCTGAAAATGAATTAACAATATTGGATGAAAATAAAAAAGAATTTTCCGGGTTTAAAATTTCAGAATCATGATCAACATCAATATGAAAGGCTTTGTATTTTGAATTGTCTGCATCTGATCCCTGATTTACGAAAAGAATTTGATTCATGCCTGATACAATAAGTTTTGTTGACTTTGTATCAATCACAACCAGCAATATTGATGTTATCAGCTTCTGCAATTCCGGAATATTTCCATTTGCAGACAAATCCTGGATCTCATGCAATATTTTCTTTACTATCTGCGAAGGTGATTCAGCGTTTTGGCCACTATTTTTCAGGAACAACTCTTTTAAAATGAGGTTGATTATAACAGCTTCTTCTTTGTGGGAATTGGATGTCATGAAGTAGAAAGAGTATTCTTCAGTTTTCCAAAATGAGAATGCATGAACACTATCTGTCACAGGAACAGATCTGTATATTATTTTTTTTGCACTATTTGGAGTAGAGTTCAGATGCAGATTGCAGAAGTTCTCAAATAGATCTTTATGAACAGTAATTTTTTTTACTGAATCATAATCGTATTGCTGTTCATTTTTATTTTGACTTCTATAATGAACCAGATTGGCGCTGTTTTTAACCTTTGCCAGTATTTCAATGCGATCGAATGGTTTTGATATATAATCATCAGCGCCTGCATCAATTCCTCTTATTTTTGAGTCTCTGTCATCAAGCGCCGTAATAAGAAAAATAGGAATATGTGCAGTTTCTTTTGTTTTTCTGATGTGTTCACAAACTTCAAATCCATCCATTTTAGGCATCATTACATCAAGGAGAATAATATCTGGTTTATGTTCAATCGCCGCATTAAGGGCGTCTTCTCCGTCTTTACTGATAATAAGATCATAACCTTCAGGAACCAGAATAGCTTCCAGAAGTTCCCTTCCAATAGGTTCATCATCTGCAATCAGGATTTTAATCTGTGTCTTACTCATTTGATTTGAATGATAATCTTGACTTGGTGAGTAAATTTATAACAAATTTGTAATTGTACAGGCTTAATAGGGAATATGTGAATTTTTTACAACTTATCGAATGTATTTTCAATCAGATTATTTGTAATATTATGGTGAGATTAGAATTTAAGACTGTTTTCCTGTATGTCGATGACAGAATCGATACTAAAAGCACTTATGAGGTTATTTGCTATAGTAACGCAAATACACCCTGAGGAAAAACTCCTCCAATCAAGAGCTATAATAGAAGCCTATCTGAAACAATTGGTTAATCCTGGTAAGGTGAATCAATACTTGATCATGTATGATTTTTATCACAGCAGTTTAAGGGAACGAGAAGCAAAAACAGGAGAAAAGCAGATGTCTTTATTTTCGGTGAAAGCTATTATTATTTGTGAACAGATCAACAAAATCCTCGACAAAAAGCAAAAACTTCTTATTCTGATGCAGCTTTTGGAGATACTGAACATCAAAGAGGTTTTACAGGATGAAGACATTGATTTTGTTCGAACAATTGCAATTGCTTTTAAATTTGATGAAAAGGTTTTTCAAAGTTGCAAGTCATTCATACTCGATACTTTATACGATATTCCGCAAAAGAAGAATATCCTTGTAATCGACGGTAAAAATGAAACAGATTATCCGGGAATAAAGCACATATACAAAGAGTATTTAAAGGGGAAAATCATCATCCTTTCAGTGGAAATGGCTAATACCTATCTTTTCAGAAATATTAATGCAGCCGACAGGTTATATTATCAGGGAAAGGATGTGATACCTAACCGAACATATTACCTTGAAAAAGGATCAACCATACGCAGTCCTTTGATCGGTAAAATATATTATAGTGATATTGTAAAAGAATTCCTTCAATCAGATACTGATATTAAGATCAATTTCGCAGTTGAAGACCTTGAATTTAAATTCAGGAATACTTCCAATGGCATTCAACCTTTTAATCTCTATGAAGAATCAGGTATGCTTGTTGGTATTATGGGAGGAAGTGGGGTAGGGAAATCAACTCTTCTTAATTTGCTGAATGGAAATCTTAAACCGAGAAAAGGAAGGGTACTTATCAATGGATATGATGTACATGCTGAAAAGGAAGATCTGGAAGGAATAATTGGATTTATTCCTCAGGATGATCTGTTAATTGAAGAACTTACCGTTTTTCAAAATCTTTTTTTCAATGCTCAACTTTGTTTTAAAAAATTAAACAGGGAGGAAATTGCATTAAGAGTAAATAAATTACTGACTGATCTGGATCTCTATGAGATTCGGAACATGAAAGTTGGAAATCCATTAAACAAATATATATCCGGCGGACAAAGAAAAAGACTGAATATTGCACTTGAGCTGATACGGGAACCTTATGTTTTGTTTGTGGATGAACCGACATCAGGATTATCATCATCAGATTCCGATATAGTTATTGATCTTTTAAAAGAGCAGAGTCTTAAAGGGAAACTGGTGATTATTAATATACATCAGCCATCATCTGATATTTATAAGAGATTTGATAAACTTCTTGTTATGGATAGAGGTGGCAGAGTGGTTTTTCATGGGAATCCACTTGATGCACTTGTGTATTTTAAAACAGAGAACCAACTGATAAATGCCGAAGACGGAGAATGTCCGACTTGCGGGAATGTGAATCCGGAACAGATTTTACAAATACTTGAATCCAAAAAAGTCAATGAATATGGTGAAGTGATTGAAGAACGGCAGGTTACATCAGAAGCCTGGTATCGTGGATTTAAAAAAAATCTGGAGCCCGATATTAACCTCGGAGCAGAAATTAAAACAGATATTCCTTCCAACGATTTTCAGATACCCGGCAGAGGTAAACAGTTGAAAATATTTAGTATCAGGAACTTACTTTCTAAATTGAGTGACAAACAATACCTGACTGTTAATCTGCTTGAAGCCCCTTTGCTTGCATTTATCCTTGGATGGTTTACCAGGTACAATGCGGGGAATTCTGAAAATCCTGACTTGTATATTTTTGGTGAGAATGTAAATCTTCCGATATATATTTTTATGAGTGTTGTTGTTGCTTTGTTTTTGGGACTTATGGTGAGTGCGGAAGAAATTATCAGAGATAGAAGAATTTTACAAAGAGAATCTTTCCTGAATTTAAGCAGATTTAGTTATTATAATTCCAAACTGATTTTATTGATTGTTCTTTCAGCCATACAAACTGCTCTTTTTGTATGGATCGGAAATACTATTTTACAGATCAAAGGCATGTTTTTTTATTATTGGCTGATGCTTTTTTGTACAACATTATTATCCAACCTGATAGGTTTAAACATATCTTCGGCATTAAAATCGGTTGTTACAATCTATATTCTTATACCTCTGCTGCTTGTTCCGCAAATATTGCTCGGAGGTGCAATGATCAGATTTGAAAAACTCAATTCAAGGCTTACAAATCCAAATTATGTTCCTGTTGTTGGTGACATTATGCCGTCGAGGTGGTCATATGAAGGACTTACGGTAAACCAGTTTAAAAATAATTTATACGAAAAACCATTGTTTGAGATTGAGCAGAAAGCCAGTGATGCAGCTTTTAAATTAAACTATTTG
>JAFGQO010000049.1 GCA_016935615.1 Bacteroidales bacterium | reverse complement strand
TGTATGACTTAAAGCTTGATATCGTCGGAACCGCTCACTCAGTTGACGAGGGAATTGATATAATAAATAGTCATATACCTGATTTGGTGCTTCTCGACATTCAGCTTGGTGATGAATTAGGATTTTCCGTATTGGAAAAAACGAAAACTTCTATCAATTATCAGGTATTATTCGTGTCAGCTTACGATAAATATGCAATTCAGGCATTTAAATATTCCGCTGTTGATTACCTGCTTAAACCAATTGATATTGAGGATTTTACTAAAGCTGTCAAAAAAGCGGAAAACAATATAAAAACCCACAATACTACATTGAATAACTTACAAGTTCTCCTGCAAAACATTCGGGCTCCAAAGCCTTATCTTTTATCAATACCTGCTTCAGACGGACTTGAATTTATTAACATCAATGAAATTATCTCAATAAAAGCCGACGGAAGTTATTCATTGATCCGCTTTGAAAACAAGAAACAAATGCTGATTTCCAAGAATATAGGAGAATTTCAGGAACAATTGCCGTCTGAAGAGTTTTGCAGGGTTCATAATTCTTATATTGTTAATGTGAAACAAGTTAAAAAAATAAAGAGATTAGGTGGTCTGGCAGCAGAAATGTCTGAGGGGAATACAATTCCGATCTCACGAAGTAAAAAGGATGCTTTTATGCAACAAATTGAATTGTATTTGTACAAATAATAATACGTAATATAAAATTTGTAATAATTACATTTGAATTGGGTATTTTCATGTTGGGATATCGAGGACAAATGATTCAATTTTTACACGATGTACTGATTTGTTTCAGGTATTGCATATTGTTGTGTTTTCTTTATACCCTGTCGTGTAAAAACGTTCGTGCCGTTCAGGACTACGAACATATTACAGATTCTTCATTGCAGGAATTAACAACCATAAATAACCGGGCAAAAGATCTTTTAAAGATCGATCCTGATTCGACCATATTATTATCCCTTATTGTTTTATCCGGATTAGATACCGAAAGGTCTATAGAAGCAAAAGGTAATGCATTGAATAATCTTGGCATTGCACATTATTACAAAGGCAATTATGATTCTTCAAAGCTGTACAATATTAAATCTCTGGCTGTGTTCAAAAAGATCAGGGATAGTATTCGAATGGCTGATGTAACTATTAACCTGGGGAATTTATGCTTTGAACAGGGAGATCTTCCCTCTGCACTGAAACACTATGAACAGGCATATACTATATATAAAAAGACAATGAATGCACAAGGACTTGCAAAAGCTCTGAATAACATCGGAAATGTAAATCAATACCAGGGCAACTATAAAAAAGCACTGGACTACTATTACCAAACACTTGAAATTGAAACTGCATTGGGAAACAAAAATGGTCTGGCTATCTCATTCAATAACATTGGAACTATGTATCAGACCATGTTACAATACAAAGAAGCACTTATTAATTTTAAAAAATCGAATGCTCTTTATACTGAATTGAAAAATACGTATATGCAGGCATTCTCTTCCAATCAGATTGCTACCGTGTTCCTCGAGACTGAACGTCCGGATTCTGCATTAATTTTATTTAACCAGGCCTTATCGCTTGCTAAGATTATAAATTATACTGCTCTTTGTGCTGCTATTGAAAATAATCTTGGTGAAACATACTTTACGCTCAATAATATTGATAGTGCACTCAGCTATTATATCAAGGCTTCGGACACATACAAAAAATTGTCTAACCTGAGAGGACTCGTCTTTGCAGAAATAGGAATTGGAAAAGCATTAAACAAACAAAACAAATATCATAAAGCCCTTTCTATTCTTAAAAAAAACTGGTCAACGGCTCAAAAGCTTGAGTCTCCTGATTTGATAAAGTTCGCAGCAGAAGAACTTAGCAAAACTTATGAAGGACTTAAAAAGTATGATGAGGCTTTACGATATTACAAAGTATTTAAAACCATGAGCGATAGCCTGTTGAACTATGAGAACATAACTAAACTGACTACAGTAAAACTTGAATATGAATTTGAATTGGAAAAAAGACAACTTGCCTATCAGCAAATGCAACGTGAAACAAAACATGAACAGCAGATCAGCAAAGCCAAAACGAAGCGCAAAATGCTGCTATTTACCTCATCCAGCTTACTAATACTAATAAGTTTGTTGTTTCTTCTGCTTTTAAACCGTCAAAAATCACGAATTGATAAACTTAAGATCGATATTAACAAGAACATGCAAAGATTGTTAAGTCAGCAAATGAACCCTCATTTCATCTTTAATACTCTTAAGTCAATTCAAAACTTCATTCTGAATAATGATATAAAAAATTCTAACCTGTATTTAACTCAGTTTTCCAAATTAATACGTAAAATACTTGAGAACTCTCAATTTGAAGTAATTCCCGTTAAAGATGAAATTGAGGCATTGGAGCTTTATGTTCAACTTGAAAATTTACGGTTGAACAATAAATTTGATTTTGTCTTATCGGTGGATCCCGATATTAACATTGACCTTACCAAGGTTCCTTCTTTGTTATTTCAACCATATATTGAAAATGCAATCTGGCATGGATTATCCAAAATTTCCAACCGTGGCAATTTAAGATTGTCTTTTAAAAAAGAAAAGAATAAGATCCTTTGCATCATAGAAGATAATGGAATTGGGCGAAAATCCGCTAATATCGATGCAAATCACAAATCCCTGGGACTCGAAATAAGCGGCAAACGAATACAATTAATCAACACGTTGTTTAGAACCGAAATATCGCCGGTAATAAAAGATCTGAAAGAAGAAACAGATGGTAGAAAAGGAACCAGGGTAGAGTTTCAATTACCAATTATATGCAATTCACTACCTGAAATGAACCAGAACCGGTAAACCATAAATCGACTCTTTAGTCATGTTTAAAAATATAGTTAATTAACACAATCATAAATCCTTTGACTATGAAAAATAAAAATGATTATATCATACGAACAGCAATGATTATATTCTTGTTTTTGCCCTATGCAGGGCTAATTTGCCAGAGTAATCATTTTGATATTCAGGTCATTGAAGCCATGGCGGGAAATTTTAATCTTGACGATGGCAGTAATTCAATCTGTACCAGCCTTAAAATCTCAAATCCTCCTACTGGTCATCCTCACATATTGACCTTTAGTGCCCTGGTATATATTCCAAACGGTACCGAAATAGCCATCTCGGTCAGTCCGGGTTCTCCTGAACTGGTTTATGAAGACAGGATTCCACCCGTACCTCCTAGAATGTCTGAAAACTTTACCGGTACAATTCCTCCTGAGATTACTTATATAAATCAAGCTATCTATAATACAAACAGCAACTATCCGGGAATATTTGCCAAAATCAAACCCATTGGGAAGATCAGAGGCCAGAATGTCGGGATCCTTTACATATATCCGTTCCAATACAATCCGATAATTAATAAAACCTATTTATACAAAGATCTACATATTTCTCTCATGTACGATCCTGACAATATTGAATCCATACCGGATAACCTGATAACCGAATATGATCCGGTGATAACCCAGGTAATAAATTATGATCCGTCCATAACTCCTGTAATAAATTATGACCAGGTGATTCATCTGGAATTAAATGAAAAAAGGATCATAAAAAACAAATCTTACTTACCCGGATACGATTTCATCATCATCACAAATTCATCTTTAAAACCGGCGGCCGACCGCTTGAAAATATTCCGCGAATCTCAGGGATTAAAGACTTATGTAAAAACAATCCCGACTGGTGTTGAACCTGCCACCATTGAGAGCTATATTGACGATTGTTATGATAACATGTGGCCCGTGCCAAAATATATATTGCTCTTAGGTGATGTGAATATTATACCTCATTCTGAAGAAATAGAAAACAAAACCAGCGATCTGCCTTATTATGACAGGGAAGATACTATTCCACGCCTGCCAGATATAAGTGGAGGCAGGATTCCTGTCAGTTCACTTTCACAGGCAAATAACTGGATCAATAAAATAATCCGTTATGAAAGAATACTGCAAAACGACCCCTTTTTTTCACAATCGGCACTGATAAGCTTTTTTGAACCCACAGGAACCGGAACCGGTACAGAAATGAGACGTTACATCAGAACCTGTGAAGAGCTGAGAATGCAATTTGAATTTCGAAGTATGGATTATAACCGTTTATATTATTCAGAAGAAGATTACATTCAGACCTACACGAACAATAATGCGTATATTATTGATGGTGACGATTTGTCAACTCCCTTGCCTGCTTCCATACGCTTACCAAATAGTTATGGATTTCTCTGGAACAAGGAAGCCTCTGATATTATTCAAAGTATAAATCAAAACAAATGTCTGGTGATTCACCGTGGCCATGGGAGTGAAACAAGTTGGGGAACCAGGGAATATGTGCAGTTTTCATCGGGCAATGTAAGTTCATTGACAAACCTGAATTATCCTTCGGTAATATGGTCATTGAATTGCCTGACCGGTAATTTTGATTGGAGCACCGATTGTATTTCCGAAAAACTTGGCAAACATACCAATGGTGGTGCAGTGGCTATTATTGCAGCTACCGACGAAACAGAAACATTCTACAATGATCATTTTGCACATGGACTTGCAGAAGCCCTGTGGCCTGAATTTCAAGATCTTCGTCATGGAGTGCCTGCCTCTTCCGGCGTCTATAATAAATTGCGCATGGGAGATATACTGCGCTATGGATTGTTTCATCTGGTAAATATTCAGGAGGATCCTGAACACATCGACCCGGGTGCTGCTAACCATATCAATTGCTATCATCTGCTGGGTGATCCGACCATGGAGATTTTGCCCTATTCTACTTGTGTGGATGAAAAAACAGTAGGCTCAGCAACTGTAAGTTCCGGTCAGATCCGCCTTTACGATCATGCAAAGATATTGACCGTACAAGGAAATTTCGTTATTTTATCAGGGGGAGTTACCGACATGAGAGCAGGAAACAGCATCATTCTCAAAGAAGGATTTAAGGTAAGCAGCAATGGTCATTTTCTTGCCTGTCTGGAAGATTGTTATGAACCTTATGATAAATCTCTTCCTTCAACAAGGACTATGGAATATGTCAATACGCGCTTTAAACCAAACAATGTTGATATAATAGCATCCAATACAGATGATACGGACCTGTCCGGAACAATAGTATACCCTAATCCGACTCAAGGGATGCTTAATATAGAATTTGATTCTTATGAAAAACCTGCAATACTTAAAATATACAACCAGGTTGGAATTCAACTTCATCAACAAATAATAAACAACAGCAAGGATGTCATCGATATATCAGATTTTGATAATGGACTGTATATTTTGGAATTTACTATAAATCAGCAAATAAAACATCAATTGAAAATAATCAAACAATAGAATAAATTAGTATATGCCAGGTCAAATCCATGATGATCATACCAAAAAATATTCTTTATCCTGAATACAAACAAGCGGATGCCGAAAAGCTTGTTAACAAATCATAGAATGTAGTTTATTTAAAATAATAGAGTAGGCTTTACATATTTATAACAAAAATTATGAATCAGGAATTTATTAAAAAGTCAGGTTTAACTTCTGTTGTTTTGTTACTAGTAAACCTTTTAATTGCTCAATGTCCAAATCCGGTCGTATGCTCAGGCGGGATGAATGGTGATGTGGTAAGTATTAAAATTGGTGGTGTCGGAGGAGTAAAAACTACCGCAGTATATAGTTATGATACCGGCATTAAACTGAATGCATTCGGTCAAACTCCAAACCTGGTATTCCAATCAAACAATTCGACTAAAATGACCATTCTCTCTAATGGCAATGTTGGTATCGGTTGTACCAGCCCTTCCGTAAAACTGGCAGTCAATGGCAAGATACAGGCAACAGAAGTTGAGATCAAAGCCGGCCCCTGTTCCGATTACGTATTTGAAAAGGACTACAAATTAATGAATCTGTCTACTCTGGAAAACTTTATCAAAGAAAACAAACACCTTCCGGAAGTTCCATCAGCCCAAGAATTTGAAGAAAATGGCTATAATATCGGAGAGATGGATGATTTACTATTAAGAAAAATTGAGGAATTAACCCTCTATACCATTCAATTGCAAAAGGAAATCGAAACATTGAAGGTTCAACAGGTTAATTAGTACCAGTTTTTCTGGAATACCTGAAGGAATTCTACTAAAAAATAATACTATGTTAAAACAAATATTCGTAGGATTGCTTCTGCTTCTATCATTTGGATTATTCGGACAGGAATCCAAACCGATAAAAGTAGGAGAAGAAATTCTTAAATCATTTGAATCTCCACACCCATATAAAGGGACAAGAAATACGGAAGGAGATCTCGTATGGAGTCAAAATATCTATTTTAAAGATGCTGCCTATATTTCAGTTCATTTTAAAAAAATACAACTTGCAGAATCGGATTATATTGTAGTAAAAGCTCCTGATGAATCCAGGTCGTGGAATTATAATAATCAGGAATTTTCCAACGGTTTCTGGAGCATACCCATTAACGGTGACCTGGCAATAATAGAAATCCACAGTGTAAACAAACGTGGAAGCTATGGTTATTATATTGATAAAATTGCCAGGGGCTATACTCATGATGAATTCTCAAAATTATATGACTTTGAAGCAATTTGTGGTCAGGATGATTCAGAAAATGCCGCTTGCTACAAAACAAGTCACCCGATAATGTATAACAGATCGAAATCAGTAGCCAGACTTTTAATTAACGGTACATCGGCTTGTACCGGCTGGCTGGTTGGCAGCGAAGGCCAGATATTAACATGTAATCATTGTGTTGAGGATGCCGGTGATGCACAGAACGTTACCGTTGAATTCATGGCTGAGGGAACTAACTGTAGTACGAACTGTCAGTCGTGGTTTGCTTGTCCCGGCAACATTGAAGCAACGACAACAACTCTTGTTCAAACGGACGTTAATCTGGATTATTCTCTTTTACAATTACCAGTGAATGTATCATCAACTTATGGATATCTTCAGTTAAGATCGAGTGGAGCAGTTCTAAATGAGCAAATATATATTCCTCAGCATCCTGCCGCCTGGGGAAAAAGAATTGCATATTATTCTGATTATGCAAACGATGCCCAGGGTCTTGCACACGTACAAACAATAACAGCACCCAGATGTGGCGGAACAGGTGTTGATGTTGGTTACTTTGCTGATACACAAGGAGGATCATCTGGTTCGCCTGTAATTGCTACCAATGATAACCTCGTAGTAGCACTCCACCATTGCGGTACTTGTCCGAATAGAGGAGTACCTATTCAAGAAATCATAAATGATCTGGGCAGCAATTTACCCGATGATGCATTGGGCTACTGTCCGGCAAATCTTACAATTACGGCTAACATTTCCGGAGGCAGTGCTGAATTTCTGGCAAGTAATTCAATTACTGCAAAGAATAAAATCTATAATGCGGCCAATGTTCATTATGGCGCAAATAATTCGGTTAAGTTGCAAACCGGATTCAGAGTTTATTCAGGCTGTTCTTTTCGCGCTAATCTGATTGGTTGCGGTGGATCAAAATCCGGTTCTTCTGAAGCTATTACCCGAACCGATAATGGATCGGACCTGATAAATTTAAATCAGGACATTATAGAGAAAGATAATCATCCGGATTTCACTGTTTACCCGAATCCAAATAATGGTTTCTTTACTATTGCTTTGGAAAATTATGAAGGATCAATCCAGGTCATGATTTTTGATCTTGCTGGCAGTATCAAATATTCAACAAACCTGACTGATAACATAAATAATCTCGATCTTTCCGCATTATCAAAAGGGGTATATATCCTGGAAATAAAAGCAGATAGTTATACGGACAGGACGAAAATAGTCATTGAGTAATTCATTTCGGAAGGCAGGCTAATGCCTGCTTTCCATTAAATATTGCAGATTAGAACTGCTAATCAACCTGTCTAATAAATGCTGCTTTCGTACCATCTTATGAATACCTGGGTTATGGATGGGATTTATGATCTTAACAACATCACCGCTCTATGTAAATCAATTGAACTTCCCATACTTGATCCCCCATAAGGATGAGAATGTGATAAAAAAAACTACTGCAAGGTCTGTGATACCCGGATCGATGAAATCGAAAACAACACTCCTCCTATAAATCCGGTAATACAGGAACACCGGGGCAGGCATCAAAGAACGGAGAAAAGGCAACTGTCAATAATAGATTCAGAGGTAATGTTTATTTTCTTAATGACTTCAGCGATCTTGAAAAAAGAACTTAAATCAACTCATATTTAGCATGTATACATCTGTTGAACTGATCTCTACAAAGCATTCACGATATTAACGCAGAATCTTCAGCATAAGTAATAACATTATGATCATGAAAATTCTTAGTAATCATCAAAGCATATTAAGTGTCTGAATTTTAATATATATTTTATCATTGATCATAAGCAACAACTTGAATTATTTATTTAAATAAAAATTATTATGAAACACATAAACACCATCATCTTATTACTGGTCTGTTGTTACTTAAGCGCAACAGAATATATAACTGGCATATTATATACTGATATACGAAAATGCGAAGAGATCCAGTCTTTAGGAAATACAACCGTTTATAATGGTAGAAGTATTGATATTATTTCCAATAAATCCATTTGCTTTAAACCCGGATTTAAAGCATCAAGTTCAAATAATAGATCATTGCATGCCTATTATGACGAAGAGGATTGTTGTCCATGCAATGGCACATTAACAGATATCAGAGACAATCAGACATACAACACAGCAAGAATAGCCGACCAGGTCTGGCTGGCTGAAAACTTTGATTATAACGTTCCGGGTTCGTGGCCTTTACATAGAAATGGTATTGATTTTGGACGACAGTATTCATGGTCAGCCTACATGAATGGAAGTACTGTTGAAGGAACCCAGGGTGTCTGCCCCTCCGGTTGGCATATACCCACTTTTGAAGAAATCCTGGTACTCATGGAACCTTATCAGAATCAGTCGGAGGTTTATGATGCATTGATTGAAAACGGCACTACAGGATTTGATGCGTTGATACATGATTATATGTGGGAAATATGCAATTCGACAGGTATTATTTATAAGGATTTTTTTGCCAGTACAGTATTCGGCACTTCATCAGATGTTGAGGGCGATTCAGATTACAGGTATTCGTTAAATGTATTGTACAAAGACCTTGTAGGAAATATTGTAGAGGTGGCAGGATGGAGTACTCTGCACAAATGTTTATATAGTTCTGTAAGGTGCATAAAAGACTGCTCACGATCAACCCTCGAAACATCAATGAAATCTACAGATATTCAGGTATCGGTATCAATGAACAGCACTCTGAATGCCAAATCCGATAATGCATTCAGCATAAACATTTATCCGAATCCTTCAACCGGATTGTTTAATCTCGAACTGATGGATGGATATGGCCCGATAAACATTAAAATTTTCGATTTGAATGGTAAAAAAATAAAAGATATCTCGACCAATGATAATTCCATGCAGATGGATTTGTGTACATTGAAGAAAGGCATTTATTTTATATCAGTTACAAATGATGTATACTGTGTTAATGATAAACTTATTATCCATTGAATGTTGATTGAGTTTTACCAGGAGCTGAGCTTAAATGTGGAACTTTGAATACTCTGATGAAAGCTGTTTGATATTATTTCAGACAGCTTTTAAATTTCATGTCGCGCCATACCGGCTGGTCAGACTGATAATGATGAAAACCTGCAATCGGCACGATGTTGTCTTATTGCTCTGAACCAGAATTAACCATCCTGTTAAAGAATACTTATTTCAACCTGCTTACAGGAAAACAACATATCAGATTCGGTAATCACAAGTTTGTTTTAAGCATTCTCAACGCTTTGATCATCTTATTATTCATTATCAGCACGTTATATGAAACATAGCAACCGCATTTCCTGTTTCAGTATTCCATGCCTTTACAGCATCGGGTGTTGGTAGTAATTTCACCCTGCATGTTTTCTTGTTGAAATAGTCTTTTGCCTCATCAGATAATTCCAATGCACCATACTGCCCGTTGCCAATAATTACAACTTCAGCACCTTCTTTCATGATGTATTTTGCTTCTTCCAGGGATACCTTATGTGAAGTCCCGTAAATTTTTTTTGACAACTTCTTTTTTCTTTTTTTTACCTCTCCCATCAGGTCAATAACAACATCATGATCATAAGTTTTTCCTGAAATGATTATGCTTCCAAAACTGGTGTGATCAATAACAGGTTCCATGAACTTACCGGTTTAAAATCAGAGTATTAAAGTTACAAAACTGTTACATAAAAGTGATTATTTCTTGAGGAAATTCAAATACCATATATTAGACATTGGCAATTGGACATTGCCTGCCTGCCGGTTCACCCGCCGCAGGAAGGCAGGCAGGGACATTGAAAATTAAATGGCATGTATTACAAATATCATATTGCCAAGAAAAAAAAAATTGTAACTTTTGTCATACAACAATTTAAAGAATCATGCCTCAGTTTAAAAGAGAAGAAGCACTTAAATACCACTCAAAAGGTCGTCCGGGAAAGATCGAAGTAATCCCCACAAAACCGTACAGCACACAGTATGATCTTTCCCTGGCCTACACACCAGGAGTTGCCGAGCCCTGTAAAGAAATTGAGAAGAATCCTGAAGATGTATACAAATACACGGCAAAAAGCAACCTGGTAGCTGTCATATCGAACGGTACAGCAGTACTGGGCCTTGGGGATATAGGAGCTCTTGCAGGCAAACCTGTTATGGAAGGAAAAGGTTTATTGTTCAAGGTTTTTGCCGATGTTGATGTTTTTGACATAGAAATTGATCAGAAAAACATTGATGATTTTATCAAAACGGTAAAAGCCATTTCACCTACATTCGGTGGTATAAATCTTGAAGACATAAAAGCCCCGGAATGTTTTGAAATTGAAACGCAATTAAAAAAAGAACTGGATATTCCCGTATTCCACGACGACCAGCATGGTACAGCCATTATTGTGGGCGCAGCATTGTTAAATGCCCTTGAATTGGTAAAAAAGGATATCCGAAAACTGAAAGTCGTATTCAGCGGAGCCGGATCTGCAGGAATAGCCGTTGCAAAAATGCTGATATCCCTGGGAATATCTAAAAAGCAGATTACCATGTCCGATATTCATGGTGTGATATACAAGGGAAGAAAAGAAGGAATGAATCCCCATCTGGAAGCATTCGCTGCTGATACAAAAGGTCGTACTTTATGCGATATAATGAAAAACGCCGATGTATTTATAGGCGTATCTGCCGGTAACCTGGTAACCAAAGAAATGATCTGTTCCATGAACAGCCATCCAATTGTATTTGCCCTGGCCAATCCAAATCCGGAGATTACCTATGAAGAGGCTATGGAAGCCAGAAAAGATCTGATCTTCGCTACAGGACGTTCTGATTATCCCAACCAGATCAATAACGTGTTGGGATTCCCTTATATTTTTCGTGGAGCTCTTGATGTAAAAGCAAAAGCTATAAACGAAGAGATGAAAATTGCTGCTGCCTATGCCCTGGCCGATCTTGCAAAAAAGGAAGTGCCCGAAGTCGTGAATACCGCCTACCACAGCAAAAACTTAACATTTGGCTCCGAATACATTATTCCAAAACCTCTTGATCCGAGATTGATCACAACTGTAGCTCCTGCAGTCGCCAAAGCTGCAATGGATAGCGGAATAGCCCGCAAACCCGTTGCAGATTGGGAAGCTTATGAAATTGAATTGATGAAGCGTATGGGCATTTACAACCAACTGGTCAATGCTGTCCGGATGAAAGCCAAACTAAATCCCAAAAAAATTGTGTTTGCCAATGCCGATAAATACATGGTCCTTAAAGCTGTGCAAATCATACGCAACCAGAATATCGCACTGCCTGTTTTGCTCGGTAACGAAAAGAAGATCAAAGAAGTTGCAAAAGACAACAAGTTGAACATTGAGGATCTCACGATCATTGATTTCCGTTCGGAAAAAGAATCCCGGCGAAGAAAGAAATTTGCGGATATACTTTTTGAAAAAAGAAAACGAAAAGGTCTGACACTGGAAGAAGCCCTGGAAAAAATGCTAAATCCTGATTTCTTTGGAATTATGATGGTGCAAAACGGCGATGCCGATGGTTACCTTTCCGGATGTACGGCCAAATATTCTGACGTGATCCGTCCTGCCGTACAGATTGTCGGATACAACAACAGTCTGAACCATATTGCCGGCATGTATGTTGTGCTGACACCGAAGGGCCCGTATTTCTTTGCCGATTCAACAGTAAACATTCAACCCTCAGGCAGGACCCTTGCCGATACTACTCTGCTGGTTGCCAACGAAGTCAGAAAATTCAATATCGAACCGGTAATTGCTATGACCTCATACTCCAACTTTGGATGGATACGTGAAGGCAGCCCAAAAAGAGTTCAGGAAGCAGTTGATATCCTGCATCGCGATTATCCTGACCTGATAGTAGATGGTGAAATGCAGGCTGACTATGCATTGAATAAAACACTCCGCCAGGAGCATTACCCCTTTTCGAAACTGGGTGATCGCAATGTCAACACCATCATTTTCCCCAACCTGAGCTCTGGTAACATTGCTTACAAGTTGATGAAAGAACTCGGAAATGCCGAGATCATCGGACCTGTTATGCTGGGATTAAAAAGACCGGTTCATATCATGCAAATGAACAGTTCCGTAAGGGATATCGTCAATATGGCAGCAATTGCCGTGGTAGATGCGCAGACAGCCACTGAGGAAATGATCAAATTATAATGATTCACGAACTTATTTTATTAGTTTTATGCACAGATGTATCAAAACACGAAAAATCTATACGAAATTGAAATTTATTTTAATTCTGGTCATGCCAATCCTGTTTGCCACCATTTCCACACCACAAAACATTACTGATTTATTGCCGGCAGTGCCTGCCGGATGGAAAATTGCCATGGAAGACAAAATGTATGATCCCAAATCTTTGTATGATTATATAGATGGAGGAGCTGAATTGTTTATCTCTTACGGCATGAAAGAAGTGATAAGCAGGTTTATCACAAATGAAACCGGGGATGAAATCAGGATAGAGATATTTGATATGTCGGAATCAAAGAATGCTTTCGGAGTTTTTACGCATACCCGTACACAAAATGAAGGACTATACGGGCAAGGTTCTCAATATTTCCCCGGCACACAAATTTTCTGGAAAGATAGGTACTATGTATCTATCATGGCCACAGATGAAAATGAAACCATCCTTTCTGCAATAGCAGACCTTGCCTCTGAAATAAACAACAAGATCACCACTACCGGTAAAATGCCGGATATTGTTTTTCTTTTACCCGAAGAAAATCTCACAGAAGATGGTTGTATATATTTTCATCATTATATCTGGATGAATTCCTATTACTACATTGCAAACGATAATTTATTTGGAATTGATGAACATACAAATGCAATTCTGGCAAAATACGGCAGCAAAGAAAACCACCATTACCTCCTGTGCATTGAATATGCAAATGAAGAAAGATCTCATTCAGCCTTTTCGGTATTTAAAACCCAGTTTCTGAATCAGCAATCTGACGAAACAGCAATGCAGATCGAAGACGGATCATGGCTTGGTGGTACAACCTGTGGCAAATATCTCATTTGTATATTCAATGCACCTTCAAAAACTGAAATCGATAACATGATTGGGAAAATCACTGAAAATATTCAACGATAAAAACTTCAAACTATGAAATCCAAGACAATCACGCGGAGAAAACTCCTGAAAGACTCAACATTAGCTGCCATCGGAGCATCATTGTTTTTCACATCTCCCATGAAGATCTATGGCAGAAGCAGGCAGGGAAACCTCTCAAGAGTTGTATTGATCAGAGACAAAAATGTATTGGATGAAAATGGCAATGTGAATAAAGCTTTGCTTGAGAAAATGATTGACGAAGGGCTTAAAAAACTTACAGGCATGAATTTCAGGGAAGATGCCTGGGCTCAAATTTTTAAACCCAACGATGTTTTGGGTATCAAAACTAATGTCTGGACGCACCTTCCCACTCCCCGGGAACTTGAAAATCTTTTAAAAGAAAAAGCTATCGGAATGGGCGTTATTCCTGAAAAGATCAGCATAAATGATCGTGGGGTTAAGAACGATCCGGTATTTCAAAAGTCCACTGCACTGATCAATGTTCGGCCTATGCGTACACACAACTGGTCCGGTGTAGGCAGCCTGCTTAAAAACTATATTACATTTGCAGAGGATCTGCCGGCCTATCACCCGGATTCCTGTGCCGATCTGGCCAAACTGTATAATCTGCCGGTAACAAAAGGAAAAACAAGGTTGAATATCCTGGTTATGTTCACTCCCCTGTTTCATGGTGTCGGTCCTCATCATTATAACAAAAAATATGTATGGAATTACTGCGGTCTGATCATGGGATTTGATCCTGTGGCAGTGGATTCGACAGGTTTAAGAATAATACAGGCAAAGCGTAAAGAATTTTTCCAGGAAGATCTGCCTCTTAATCCCCCGGCAAAACACATTATGCTTGCCGATACAAGGCACAAGCTTGGTACGGCAGACCCGGGAAAAATCGAACTCGTTAAACTGGGGTGGGAAGAAGACCTGCTTATTTAGAACACAAATACTCTTTGTACATATAAAAGAGCAAAGTTGCTAACATTCAGTTTGTTTGTGCAAGCAGACCCAGCACTTTTTTAATGCATGATCTGGACACCGGAACCGGTTTATCGGTTGTTTTAAAGAAAAGGGAATATTTGTATTTTCTGCTTTTAATGGATTTGACTTTATTGATATTAACAATATACGACCTGTGACAACGAATAAATTCCGGAAATTCTTTCAGTTTATCCTCTACATGTGTCAGCGTTTCCCTTAATCCGATATTTTTTGTGCTGGCATTGCTTTTATAGAAAAAGTCGACATATACATTGTCCGATTTGACATACAGAAGTTTATCCCTCGGAACCATGATCTCATCATTTGTTATGGCAGATACAAAACAAATGGGATCTTCATTTTCAGGATTACTTTCAGTCTGTTGTACATACGCAGGCACCTTTTGGTTGAATTCAATACTTAATCTTTCATACTCATTATTGATATGTTCATTATGAATTCTGTATGTATTCACACTTACAGGAATAAAAGCGATAGTGAAGCCAAACAACAGGTTGATAATAACATTGGAAGTACTTAAGTCATATGAGCCCATCAGCCAGACAATCAGAATTACCGAAGAACCCAGAGAAATCACATTCCAAAAAATAAATAGGTATTCTTTCAGAATATTCCAGTTTCTCTCATGAAACATGGCCTTAAATCCGGAGGGCAATATCCTGTTGTTCAGTATAAGCCATACCACAACAACAACTGTACATAAAAGAAAACAGATCCATTTTCTATCCTCAATAAGATTGAGAGTGAAAGGTTGCAAAAAGAAAAGCACCGATGCCACGTAAACAGAAAGAATAATAAGGGATCTTACCGAAGGAACAGTAACTGGATAATGCCTTGTCAGTGAAAGAAAATGTAACTCTTCCTTCGCCTCTTCTCCCGATTTAATAATGCTTCTGTTAATAAAACGACCATTCATAAAAAGAAGAACAAAAACACAAATCAATGCCGCAAGACCTGAATAGAGGTATGTGCTGTTCCTGCTCTGAATATGGTATGATTGAATAATCTCTGAAAGCTTTCGAAGTGTTCGCTCTTTTTCCTGTGCATCAAATTTCTCCTGTATCTCCGCTATTGCCTGCGACTTTTCAAGAGAATAGACACTATCTTTAAAAAGCGTGTGAAGAGTATTGTAATGATAGGCTTTATCATATTCTCCTTTTTCAGAATGCAATTTTGACAGGTCAAGGTATATGTTACCGCATAATTCCAGGTTATTGATCTCCTTTGCCATATTCAGACTTCGCTGATAACACGTAATCGCACTTTCGTCATCTTTCAGGAGATGGTATATACCTCCGGCATTGTAATAGCACCTGGACATATTTTCTTTGTCATCGATCTGCGAACTGATTGCTATGGATCTTTTAAGCGTATCAATAGCCTGTTTATAATTTCCTTTCTTTTCCAATATTTCTCCAACATCATTGAGCAAGTGGGCCATTCGCATTTGGTTGTTAAACTCTTTATAAAGGAAGTAGGCTTCATTGCAAAGGTCAAGTGCATCATCATAATTTTTGAGTTTAATCTGAGTGCCTGCCATATTCATGATTGAATTTGCCATCCCGACACTATCAAAAAGTTGTTTTTTTATTCCCAGTGATTTTTGAAAATATTCGAGTGCTTTATCATATCGCTCTTCCGTAAAATACGTGCAAGCCGTATTGTTATATGTAACAGCAAGTGCCCTGTAGTTATTAAGTTCTTCGAATACTTCACTTGCCTTCATCTGGTATTCAATGGATTTAACATGATTCCCCATCTGAAAATACACCGTACTGATATTCCCCAGCGTAATGGCCATCCCTTCCTTATTTTCCGTTTTCATTACATTCTTAAGTGATTCCAAATAATAAGTCAATGCCTTTTTATAATCAAACAGCTTACAATATGCTGCGGCCATATTGCTTTGTACAAGAGAAATACCATTCCAGTCATCCAAGGTTCTGTATAGGGACAGAGCTTTCTCAAAGAAAAAATGTGCATTGATCGTATCATGTAAATTTGAGTAACTTGAACCTATAAGACTATAAGTTCTGGCAACATTGGACGAATCCTTCTGTTTTTGAAAAAGTCCCAAAGCTTTGCGGTATGAATCAAGGGCCTTTTTGTATTCATATTTGAAGTCTTTGTAATACCCCCCGATGTTTATATGTGCAATGGCGATTTCTTCAGGATATTGCCTTACATTAGCTGTATTCAGTACTTTTCGAGCATATTCAAAAGATTTCTCGGGATTTTCCAGCCAGGATAATTTGCTGATTTCAATCATTAACCTGATTCTGATAGAATCTTGCATAGTATTGTCCAACTCGGTTACCAGGCTGTCGATTTTATTATCGGGAATGGCACCGACAGGGATCCAACTCAGAAAATAGATACCTAAATATAAAAATGATCTGCAAAACCGATATATTTTATTGCTGGTGGTCAGGTACATTAAAGCTCAATTTGATGTAAGGAGAATACAAGCACCCTAAAATTAACTATTGAGCCATAAATATAACCAATATATAATTTCATTGAAAACAATTAAAATAGGAATAAAAACCAGATAACCAGTAAGCCCTTGTTACAAACATTTCAGCTTCCTTAAAACCCTGCCGATATCCCTTCGTTGAATATTCCTTAATAACCGTATCCGAATTGAAGCTCCTCGCCGTGCTCCGTCACAGAAGCTATGGCGCAAGCAACAAGCGGCGAGGAACTATTCTCACGAGTATAGCGAGTAATCTTCGATCTTTTTTTATTTATTATTCTTGTGTTCGCTAACCCCGCAGCAGCCTGTCCTTCTGCGGCGAATGAGCCGACTGGCAGGGAAGCCAACCGAGCTTGCGAGCTTGGCGAAGCCAATACGCTTGCAGGATTCAAAGATTCCGCTTGAAAAATTTCAAAGGCAATCTGTTTTTAAGTTGAATGAAAAAGAGTAATCCGGGTATTTCCATTGTATATCGAACAATAAAAACTTATCAGGAGAATCAAATGCAACCATCTGGTCCATCGCATAGACCATATCATCTGAGGTCTGCGAAACCACTACCTTCAAATCCGGTTGAAAAACAGAAGAACTTTTTTTGCTAATCCTCCGGCTTTTATTGATGCCCTTCATATTTAAAGGAAACTTTTATCTTGGCACGATAGTTCTCAATTTTGCCGTTTTTGATATGCATATCGAGCTGTGAAACTTCCGCTATGCGCAAATCACGTAAACTTTCCGAAGCTTTTTTAACAGCTGCTTCGGCAGCTTTTTCCCATGATTCGCTACTGGTACCAACCAGTTCAATAATTTTATAAACACTTTCTGCCATAACTTAGTAATTTAGTTTGATAAAAAAATACGAATAATTATTGAAGAGAGCTTTATATAAAGTTAAGGAAGAATCAGATCAATGTCAATTGTTGGAGAGAATTAAAGTCAGAAGAGTGGTAATTAATAATTAAAAATTAAAAATGAAAGTGAGAATGTGGGCAGTAATCAGTGTTCGGTATTCGGTATTCGGTGTTCGGTATTCGGTATCATGCAGTGTCACTTTATGAGGATATGTTCATTAAACTGTGTCATTAATTATTTTATGCCTTTTGCCTTTTGCCTTTTGCCTTTTGCCTTTTGCCTTTTGCCTTTTGCCTTTTGCCTTTTGCCTTTTGCCTTTTGCCTTTTGC
>JAFGQO010000048.1 GCA_016935615.1 Bacteroidales bacterium | reverse complement strand
CGATGGATTTCATGTGTGATACATTACAAAGCGGAAGAAGGTTCAGGATCCTTAATGTTATTGATGACTATAACAGGGAAGCATTAATTATCAAGCTACAGTTGATATTCCCTGGAGAACATGTTGTCAACGCTTTAAATGACCTTGTTTTTGATAGAGGAAAACCAGGTCAAATTCGCGTTGACAACGGGCCAGAATTTATGTCGAAGGCTTTTGTTAAATGGTGCAGTGACAATAATGTGAAGATTAAATACATTCAACCTGGTAAGCCAGTTCAGAATGCATTTGTTGAAAGATTTAATCGGTTGTATAGAGAAGATGTCCTGGATGCATATCTTTTTTCTGATATTGAGCAGGTAAAAAACTTATCAGAAAAATGGAAGGAAGATTACAACGAAAAACACCCTCATGGATCTCTTGGAGGCAAAGCACCAAGGCAGTTTGCTAGGTATTATTCGGAGGAATTTAATTGAAGGAATTGTCTAAAACTTCACTGTATAAAAAAGGGTAAGTCTTCAGTATCCCGCAATAAAAAAGGCAGATAAAATTTCTGCCTTTTTGCCGGTCCGCAGGGGCTCGAACCCTGGACACCGTGATTAAGAGTCACGTAAACATTTCTTTATATAAGGCTTATTGATAAATAGATGGAGGGAGTGTCATTTACCTTTCGCACCACAAAACGAGCCACAAAATGTAAAAATTCAACATGTCAATAACTTTATCCGTCTTTCAGATCCGAATATAAATATACAAAGTATTTTTACTTTAGTATTAGTATAAAGTCCATTTTTGTGTATTAATGTGTTTGGTTTCACAAAAAACCCGGTCATTGTGAACTGCACCCCAAATGTTGTGTCCAACTTTTGGGGTGCAGTTCACAACGACCGGGTTTTTTGTTAAATCAAACACAGTAAACACAAACACAATTCTCTTAATCACGGTGTTCAGGGTTCGAGCCCCTGTGGACCAGCAAAATGGCAGGAAAATATCCTGCTTTTTTTGTTGGTGTGAACCTGGGTAAATTATTTAATTTTTTAAAACCACTGCCGTTTTCGAAATACAAGTACGCCTAAAAACGACAGAAATAGTGAACCGGCAATGATTGCAGGCATTGCCCAGATTGCAGTTTCCATGTAATTTGGCACATTCATTCCGAAAACACTGGCTATTAAAGTCGGGATCATCAGTATAATTGAAATGAGCGTCAGTTGTTTCAGCACAACGTTCAGGTTATTTGAAATTACAGAAGCAAAAGCGTCCATCATTCCGCTTTGTATGTCTGAATAGATCTGCGCCATCTCAAGTGCCTGCTTGTTTTCAATAAATGCGTCTTCCAGCAGATCCTCGTTGATCTCCGTGGTGACTTTCTTTGCATTCCGAAGCCGGGCCAATACGATCTCATTTGCTTTTATAGACGTAATGAAAAACACAAGACACTTCTCCATTTTTAACAGCTTGTTCAGTTCTTTGTTCTTGATCGATTTTTCAAGGTCCTGCTCAATCGAGGAAGTCATTTGATTGATCTGTTTCAGGTATTTAAGGTACAGGCTGCCTGATCGCAGGAATAAGCGCAATATGAAGTTTATAGGATCCGTAATCTGCCGGTATTGCTCCCTGAATGGAGAAGGTTGTCCGATGGGCAGTACCTCATTATCCTCAACGCAGAGTGTAAGGGTAAATTTTTCAGTAAGAAAAATACCGAGCGGGACCGTATGAAATGGCACTCCGTTATTGGGCACTTCAACCGGAATTCGCAGAATGATCAGAATAAAACTGTCTTCAAACTCAATACGGGGTCTTTCATCAACATCCAGAATATCGTTAATGAGATCTCCTGTCAATCCAAAGTCTTCGGAGAGTTTTTGAAGATCGGTTTGCGTTGGCCTGATTACATTGATCCAGCAACCGTTTTCCGGACTGGTTATTTCAACATATCCGCCAAATGTTTTGAAGATTTTGATCATGATTATGTCTCCTTACATTGATTCTGCAAGAAGACCTGGAGAGCCCCTTACAGAAGTGTTAATACTTTATTCTACAATGATACGGGCCGTCGTCCATTATCTAAATGATTTTAATTTCGGTTGCAAAAATAATCTTTTTTTTAAAGGGAGATCATTTCATATTGTTTTCTTTTGGGTCCATTCAAATTGTTATTGATCCGTATCTGATATCTTTTTTCAATCTTCTTAATTTTTAAGGATCTATTTATGCCCGGATTTGTATAGCAATATATAAACTTTTTCGGTAGTTGCCAGACATCCGTAGCATAAGAATCAAGAATGGGACGAATGGCTTCAAAAAATGACAGAATCTTTACATCATCATCAATGATTTCGATAATGGTGGTCAGTTTTTCAGTGTTTTAGGATGTTATTCAGAAATCGATTGAAATCATATTGCACCTTGAAAATTTCTGCAACAGCATTAAGAATATTCTTCTCAAACCAGAAGGAATTGTTTAACTGATGAGCTACTGCATAATGTTTGTTCTTCAGCAGATCAACATCCGGAAAGTCTCTTGGAAAGCCCTTTGGTGTGGATTTTAATTGCTCGCCGTAAAATTCCGGAAAGTACTTTTTGAATTTTCTGTTGTTGATCATATTTTTATACGCTTCTGTATTTTCATAGATAGCGTTTCGTATCGATCTTAATATCTCTGGTTCAGGCATGTATATACCACCGCCAAGAAACGAGTAATCGGGCTCATAATGTATGTAGTAACCGGCATACTGACTTTTTCTGCCGCCCATGGCAATATAAGCTCCAAAATTTGTTTTATAAGGTTCTTTATTTTTTAAAAATCTGGCATCCCTGTAAATCCTGAATATGCATTCTTTTGCTGATGTCACATCTATGGAGTCATCAAATTCTCTAAGTTTCGGTATCAGTGCCTCAACGAAGTGTTCAAATTCTGACCGGGCACGCTTGTATCTGTCATGATTCTCCTGAAACCAGATTCTGTTGTTGTTGAATTTCAGGTCTACCAGAAATTCAAAAATCATTTTAGCGTCCATAATTCATGCAATTTAGGCTTTCACTGCATGCTTACAATGCAAAATATTAAATAATATGTAGCAGATCGCATAAGACTGCTCATGAATTGGCAGGCATTTGGCAGCAGATTCCCGTGCTATTTTAACCTTACAAATCAAAATTTTAAAAAATGTACTATTTGATGTGTAGAGTATTAATGTTCCAGAGGT
>JAFGQO010000047.1 GCA_016935615.1 Bacteroidales bacterium | reverse complement strand
TCAATTATGTAAAAAAGCTTTTTAGTGAGTTCTTTGTGTTTTGGTGACTTTGTGGCATTTTTTAATCATACTATTTTAGCCACGAAGGCTCCAAAACCCGAAGAAACACAAAGTCTGCTCATATAAATAACTATAAATCAATAAATGTATTATCGATCCTTATATCGAACTCAAGTTCTTTTTACTATTCGATATCTCCGTGATTGATTGGAGTTTTTATTCGTTGACGGGAACATTTTGGCCAGTTAGATGTTTTTACTAAAGAATGAAACAGTTTTTCTCTATATTGATAACAATACTATACCTGCTGCTTTCAACCGGATTAAAGGTTACTGCTCATTATTGTCAGGGCAGACTTGAATCTGTCAGGTTACTTGCGGAAGCAGATCCCTGCAGTTGTGAGACTTTAGATCTGCGAAATACCTGTTGCAGTAACGAAGAAATATCTTTTCAGGCAGAATTCGATATTCATACCACATCGAACAGCAGAATTGATATACCACGAAACAAACCGGCATTTTTTATAACAGAACGATATACGACATTTACAATTGAATCCGAAAAGGATTATTCAGAAAAAGTGAATGTGAAAATATGTCTTCCTGACAAGCCACTTCTTTGGCTGTTGTATTGTTCACTTACATATTACGGTTAGTAGTTATTCCATTCCTTTTAATTTCCGATAAAGTCATTCTTTACGAATCAGACAATTAAAATAAAATTAATAACTAATGAAAACACTTGCATATTTAATATTATACGGATTTTTACTTGTTGTGATTTCACACAGGATTTCAGGACAGGATGATCCGAAAAAAACAGACACGATTCAATTCAGGGTCGAAGGAGTTTGTACTATGTGCAAAACCAGAATTGAAAATGCAGTGATGATAAAGGGGGTGAAATTTGCAGAATGGAATAAGGAATCACATATGCTTACAGTTATCTTCAGAACCGGCAAAGTTGATCAGACTGAACTTGAACAGGCTGTTGCGGAGGCAGGACATGATACGGAAAACGAAAAAGCATCCGAAAACGCATATAACAAACTTCCCGGTTGCTGCGCATACAGGGATCACGTTAATACGCATTAAACAATGAAAAGGACAATGTTGTCTGTCTTGCTTCTGTATGTTGTTTCATCGATCCTGGCGCAGCAGGATCAGTATATTGAAGGAATAGTTGAAGAACAGGATGAACTCGGACAGCGTCATCCCCTGCTTGGGGCAAATGTATACTGGAAGGATACATTAATAGGTACCATAACCGATACAGAGGGTAAATTTCAGTTAATACAGGTTGAAGGACAGACACATATTATTGTCAGCCATATTGTATACCCTGGAGATACCATTGATGTTTCAGATAAAAAGTACATTGAAGTTACTATGGACGGATTACGGGCACTTGATGAGGTGAAAGTGATAAAACGCAAGAAAAGTACAGAGATCGGTTACCTTGAGCCGATTAAAACGGAGAAGATCGGTGAAAAAGAACTTCTGAAAGCGGCATGTTGTAATCTCAGCGAGAGTTTTGAAACCAATCCTTCCGTCGACATTTCATTTACTGATGCAATAACAGGCACTCGTCAGATAAGCATGTTGGGTCTTGCAGGGCCTTATACACAAATAACAAGAGAGAATATCCCGTATATTCGAGGATTATCATCTGTTTACGGGTTGACTTTTATTCCGGGTACCTGGATTGAATCTATTCAGTTGAACAAAGGAACAGGATCTGTTGCTAATGGGTATGAAAGTATTGCAGGGCAGATAAATGTTGATATCAGAAATCCGGCAAATATGGATAAAGTATACTTTAATGTGTATGGTAACGAGGAGGGAAGATTAGAAGTAAATGCAAACCTCAAGGCAGATGTTGGTAAAAAATGGGGAACAGCATTGCTGTTGCATGGAAAATACAATTCAATAAGACATGACAGGAACAACGATGGGTTTATGGATATGCCACTGAGTAATCAGCTTATTGCGTTAAACCGCTGGGAATTGAATAGTCTCAATGGTTTGCATCTGCAGTTTGGAGCAAAAGGCACTTATATCGATAACATCGGAGGACAGACACATTTCAATCTGGAGAATGATGAAGGAACTGTAAATGCATGGGGTATGCACCTGAATATAAAACGATTTGAGGGATGGACGAAAATTGGTAAAATAAACCGGTCAAAAGAGTGGCAAAGCATCGGATTTCAACTGTCAGGTGCCGTACATGACCAGCATTCGTTTTTCGGGCTGAGCAATTATGAAGCCGGCCAAAAAACACTTTATGCGAATCTTTTATATCAAAGTATAATTGGAAATACCAATCATCATTTCAGAACCGGAACAAGCCTGCAATATGATGAATACAGGGAATTACTTGACACTGTGAATTATGACCGTATTGAAACAGTTCCCGGTATATTTTTCGAATATACATATACTTATCTTGAAAAATTCAGTATGGTTGCCGGAATCCGTGCGGATTATCACAATCATTACGGATTATTTTTTACTCCCCGGTTGCATGTCAGGTATGCAATCACAGAGAAATCGATAGTACGGCTTTCGGGAGGAAGAGGTCAGCGAACAGCCAACATTTTAAGCGAGAACAGTGGTATATTGGCAAGCTCCAGGCAAATCAATATCCTTGGAGATGGCACTGATAAACCCTATGGTCTTGATCCTGAAATTGCCTGGAATTACGGTCTGAATTTTACGCAACATTTCAGACTTGATTATCGTGACGGGACGATAAGTTTAGATTTTTACCGTACGGATTTTACGAATCAGGTAGTTATTGATCTGGATGAAAATGCACAGCGAGTTTCTTTTTATAATCTGGAGGGTGAATCCTATTCAAATAGTTTCCAGAGTCAGATAGATTATGAGTTGATTAACAGGCTGGATGTAAGGTTGGCATATAGATATTATGATGTAAAAACAACGTATAACGGACAACTGCAACAGAAACCTCTGGTAGCGAAACACAGATCTTTTATTAATCTTACTTATGAAACACGGAATCATTGGAAATTTGATTATACCATGAATTGGCAGGGTATCAAGCGAATTCCTGATACACATTCAAATCCTGAAGAATACAGGTTATCCGATTATTCTCCTGATTTCTATGTTATAAATACACAAATCAGTAAGACCTGGCATGAAAAGTTTGAGATCTATATAGGTGCGGAAAACTTGCTTGATTACAAACAGGAGAATCCTGTTATATCAGAAAGTGATCCGTTCGGGTCCTATTTTGACAGCTCTCTTATTTGGGGGCCGGTATTTGGAAGAAATATCTATGTTGGTATGAGGTATAAAATAAAATGATTTGAGATTAGAATTCATCGGATAATCATCTGTCCCTAATATCATACCTGGTGTTTCCATATGTGTTTCACCGGGTATGTGTTTCATTAAAATGTTTTCCGGTATTTTCAATTTCGCGAATCAGTGTTTTGTAAAAATCACCGAAAGCCTCTTTTTCTATCCACGGTTTATGACCGCAATTTTTAAGAACGATCATTTTATGATTCATTGTCTTTTTCGTCAGAGGAATAGCAATTCCGTCAACAGGGTGCGGATCATATTCACCATGTATGAAAATGACAGGGCATGTTATGGAAAGAGCACAATTTCTTATTTTGCCCGATGCTCTTAATTCTGCCGCTTCTTTCCATATCTTTTGAAACAGTTCCGGATGTATTTGTGTATTATCTTCAACAGGAACAGGGTGGAAAGAATCGGTTTTTCTGATAAACTGTTCAAGCAGGTAAAACAAGTTTGTGGAATTCGGCGATTGATCTTCTGAAAGCATATCGAGAAGAGAGATAAACGTTGATCGGTCTTTTTTATTTAACCGGTTCATACGTGTTTCATTGATTTTTTTTGCATAGTTTGTTTCCAGGGGCGGACAGCCAATAAGAATAAGTTTTTTTACCAGTTGCGGATACCTGGCAGTCAGTAAAATGCTTAGCCATGCTCCCCAAGAGAATCCAACAAGTACTGCCGGAACTTTTGCCCGTTTTTCAATGGTTCTTTTCAGTTCCAGAATCTGATCGGAAACAGTATGTCTTGTTTGGAATGGTTCCAGGATACTCATACGGTTTGACAGAACATTTGCAACCGGCGTCATTTCACCGGCAGATCCCGGTCCGCCGTGAACCAATACAATTCGAAAAGGAGGTAAGCCGTATGTCTGGTAATTTAGTGACATGTTAGATAGTATTTCCGCGTTACATAATTGATAAGTTCAGAGAGACCAACATTATTTCAACTGATAAAGATCGCAGCATTACATAGAATGCTAATATAATAAAAGTGATGAGTTTATCTGAAATATGCTTTCGGTCAGGAAATACAAATAAAATTTTCACTTCACGCAGATCCCGGATTGACAAGAAACTCTTTTATCTGTTTTTTATACTCAGAGATTGTATACTTTTGAAACCTTAATTTATTTTGATACCGATGATAAATTATGCTGAGAAAATAAGTAATGTTATCCAATTCAAACGGGAACATGTTGCCAATGTTTTAAAGTTGTTTAAAGATGGAGCAACAATCCCTTTTATCAGCAGGTATCGCAAAGAAATGACCGGAAGTATGGATGAGGTGCAGGTTGCCGGGATCAGGGATTTGCATGAAAAACTTATTGAAATTGACAAACGAAGAGCAACAATACTAAAATCCATTGAGGGCCAGGACAAGCTCACACCGGAACTCAGGAAGAAAATAGAGGAATCGGAAACTCTCACTGAACTTGAAGATCTGTACCTCCCTTATAAACCAAAAAAGAAAACACGTGCAGGTATTGCCAGGGAGAAAGGACTTGAACCTCTTGCTGTGATTATAATGAAGCAGAGGGAAGTAAATATCCTGTCAAAAGCCGGTGAATTTTTGAATGACGATGTCCGGGACGTTGAAGCTGCCTTGCAGGGAGCAAGGGATATTTTGGCAGAATGGATCAGTGAGAATAAAAAAGCGCGTGATCTTGTTCGTTATCATTACGGAAAAGATGCACTGATTGCTTCAAAGCTTGTAAAAGGGAAAGAGGAAGAAGGTGTAAAATACGAAGATTATTTTGATTATCGGGAGAAACTATCCGGCTGCCCTTCTCACAGGGTACTGGCTATGAGACGGGGAGAGGATGAAGGATTTTTAAAATTGACTATTTTGCCTGAGGCGGAAAAGGTTCTGCAAGGATTGGAAGAATTGTTTATTAAAGGGTATCCGGATGCATCGGAACAGGTAAAAACAGCCATTCATGAAAGTTATAAAAGACTGCTTCAACCTTCTATTGAAAATGAATACAGGGCCGGCTCCAAAGAAAAAGCCGATGATGAAGCGATTCGTGTTTTTGCCGGTAATCTCAGACAACTGTTAATGGCTTCTCCTTTGGGAGAAAAAAGAATATTGGCTATCGATCCCGGCTACCGGACAGGGTGTAAAGTAGTGTGTATCGATGCACAGGGAAATCTGCTGCACAATGAAACAATCTATCCTCATCCTCCCCAGAATGAGACAAAAAAAGCAGCGCATAAACTTTCCACCCTGGTACAAATGTATAAGATAGAAGCCATATCCATTGGCAATGGAACAGCAAGCAGGGAAACAGAACGGTTTGTAAAGAAAATGCGCTTTGATCGTGATCTGCAGGTTTTTGTTGTGAATGAAGCAGGTGCATCGGTTTATTCTGCCTCTAAAGTTGCCAGGGAAGAATTTCCACAGTATGATGTTACCGTGAGAGGAACTGTATCCATTGGTCGCCGGCTTATGGATCCCCTGGCCGAGCTGGTGAAGATCGATCCGAAATCAATAGGAGTAGGACAGTATCAACACGATGTGGACCAGAGAAAACTAAAGAAAGCACTGGACGAAGTGGTGGAAAGTTGTGTGAATGCTGTAGGTGTTGATCTGAATACGGCAAGTATGCACCTGCTTACTTATGTGTCCGGTCTCGGTCCTCAGATGGCAAAGAACATTGTGGATTACAGGGCAGAGAACGGAGCCTTTAGATCCAGGGACGAGTTGAAAAAAGTCCCGCGTATGGGGCTAAAAGCATTTGAACAGGCAGCAGGTTTTTTGCGCATCCATGGGGCAAAAGATCCGCTTGATAATAGTGCGGTGCATCCCGAAAGTTATAAGATCGTTGAAAGGATGGCGGCAGATCAGGGAGTTGATATTAAGACACTGATGGAAAGTACTGAGCTTCAGGCAAAGATCGATATAAATAAGTATGTTGAGGGCGATGTCGGTATACCTACATTAAAAGATATTCTGAACGAACTGGCAAAACCCGGTCGCGATCCCCGGACCAAAGCCAAAGTATTTGAATTTGCCGAAGGAATTTATAAGATCGAACATGTAAAAGAAGGAATGGTGCTTCCCGGAATCGTGACCAATATCACGAATTTTGGAGCCTTTGTAGATATAGGTGTTAAACAGGACGGACTGGTTCATATATCCCGGCTGGCTGATCGTTTTGTCTCTGATCCCAATGAAATTGTACAACTTAACCAGCATATAAAGGTAAAAGTACTTGAAGTAGATATTGCCCGCAAACGGATCCAGTTAAGCATGAAGGATGCGGAAGATAACCGAAAGGAGGGATAAGGCAAAAGGCATAAGGCAAAAGGCATAAGGCAAAAGGTAAAAGGTAAAAGGCATAAGGCAAAAGGTAAAAGGTAAAAGGCAAAAGGCAAAAGGTAAAAGGGGTAAGTTATTTTTTTATTCGCTATAGTAACTTATTCCTAGTGGCTCTCCAATCAGCATTTAAACAAATCAGTAACCGGTTTTCGAAATAAAGTATAAAATCAGAATCAGGTAAAATACAGTTAACTTTCCCGCTTTTATCCTTTCTGTCAATAAAACCAAACCTAATTCGCACAAATATTGTAAAAACCCTCAGGAAATATTTAATCCCAAGGGTTTTATAATCGGTACCGACTAATGACTATCTCAAAAATTCCTCAGAAAATATTTACTTGACTCCAAAGTCATTCGGACAAATCTTTCGATACCTGTAAGATCTATGGATTTGGTTCTACAAAAAGAATTTCATAATCATCGGCATCGAGTTCTACATAGGTAACAGGCTCTCCTCCGTCATTCGGTTTATAAAACAGAATCACGTAGTCCGTTGCCTGGGGATAGTAATTCCCGTCCCCATCTTCGGAACGAACCTGTAATTCGCGATAGTTGAGCGTTTTATCAACCCATGGAGTAGCTTCATCGGCTACACGAATCCATTCTGCAGCATCGTTAGAATTATAGTCGGAGATTGTTATTTCAAAATAATATCCACCCGGATTCCAGGAAAATACCTCACCATCAACTGCGATATCTATTCCATAGCTGCCTTCACCGCCAGAATTCTCATCTCTGCCAAAATAAAAAGACCAGCCAACTTTAGCAGTCCCATCAGCATCCACATCATCTCCTATAATTTCTTTCAATTCAGCGTTTGGCATATCAACATTGACATTTTCCCATGCTTTTGCTAGAGCATTAGTTAGATTACTACAATCAATGCCGTCGCTATTATTTTTATCACAAGCCGACAGCAGAATAATTATGGAGCCCATAATAAGTGGGATCCAACTTTTCATTTTATTCACTTTTTTCATTTGAGATAGATTTTATGGTTAATAATTTATTTAGACTTTAGTTCAAAAAGGAATGTTTTGTGGTTCTCTGAGAATTCTTTGTGGCAAGAAACTTTAGCCACAAAGACACTAAAACACTGAGAATATACTGGGTTTATCATCCCAAAGTAAACTTGATCCTCTATTAAGTTCAACAATGTAATTATCAACTTTATATAGTTAAATTAGAAAACCTACTTAATAATCACTTTTCTTGTTATTGTTGTTGCTTCATTTTTAATCTTTATGAAATAAATCCCTTCTGTCAGGCTGCTTACATCGAGCTGATCCCTGCCATTGGTAATATTTACTTCCTTTACCAATACACCCAGGTTGTTGTATAATCTTATTGTCGAACCATCAGTGGATATAACCTGAATAAAATCCGTCGCCGGATTGGGCATGATCCGGATTACGTTTTCCATGGATTTATCATAAACAGAAATGACGGGCTTCATTACCAGCCTGACATTATCAAATGTCGCCGAACTGGTTTCGGTTCCCAACTGAAATGAGAGCTGCATATCTTCAAACACTGTACCCACAATAAATTCGAAGGTATAGGATGAAGGAGTTGTACTTAGCTCTATATTATCATTGAAAATATTTGCCCAGGGGTCAACCCGTTGTTCGAACGAAATCCGGCAGGGCCGGTTATCAGTTTCGGCCCAGGCATCGAATGTAAGTTCATAGGTGGAATTCACTTCCAGCCGGTCAATTTGCGCTGCTGTAAGTTCCTGATTAAGTTGCACGTGATAAATTGTCGGATCATCGGCAAGGGTGATGTTGGTAACCGTGCATGCGCCGTCAGTAATAACTGCATCGGCTGTTACACCCAGGGAATAATAATTAAATACTGACCAGGGAGATAAAATACAATCTTCAAAATCTCCATTTTCGATGATATTATCCGGATCGGTTGTGCTGCCGGGAGGGCAGGATTCGAAAAAATATGCGGCCCCGGCGTTATCCAGGAAATTTCCTCCCGATCCATCTTCATCCTCTCCGGTTACACCGATGATTGCATAATCACCAGAGACGCAGACTGAACCTCCAAAACCATCTTCAACTGACCTTTCAGAAGCAACAATTTTCTGTATCTCACTCCAGTTCCCGTTGGAATCACGTTCAAAAATGTAGGCAGATCCGGCATAATCAACTGTATTTTCACCTGATGCATCCTCATCTTCACCATCGGCTCCAATAACCAGAGTATTATTGGAAATACTCACTGAAGTACCAAAATAGTCTTCTGTAGCCCTATCGGGCGCCACTATTTTCTGAACTTCATTCCATCTGCCATTGCTATCTATTTCAAAAATATACGCCGATCCGGCTTCATCCAGGGTGTTTCCTCCCAATGTATCTTCATCTTCATATTTTGCTCCGACAATAATGTAATTGCCGGAAATATCAAGTGCCCAGCCTAAATAGTCGTCAGCGGCTCTATCTGAAGCCACGATTTTTTGTACTTCATTCCAAATACCATCACTATTGCGTTCATAAACATAGACTGCACCAGCATCTGTAAGTGGATTGCCTCCGGTTTCATCCTTATCTTCATATGGGGCCCCGACAATTGCATGGTTTTGGTATATGCTAACTACAGCACCATATCTAACATATGCGTCTCTGTCGGAAGCCACTATTTTCTGAACCTGGTTCCATAGACCATAATTATTGCGTTCAAAAAAATAAACTGCTCCTGCTCCACTAAGTTCATTCTCCCCGAATTCATCCATGGTTTCATTTTCTGCTCCTACTATAATACTATTTTCAGAAATGCTAACGGAACAGCCAAAACCGGCATTTTCCTTTCTGTCAGATGCCATAATCTTTTGCACTTCACTCCAACTCCCATATCCATCACGTTCAAGAATATAGGCCGATCCGGCATAATACATGAAATTCCCGCCCAGGGTATCATGATCTTCAGAAGCAGCACCAATTACTGCGTAATTTCCGGAAATACTGACACTACTGCCAACATAATCTTCCTGATCCCTGTCGGAAGTAAAAAGTTGCTGTACCTCATTCCAGTTACCCTCTGCATCCCTCTCAAAAATATAAACTGAACCGGCATCCAGAAGAGTATCTCCAACCAAAGGCTCATAATCCTTAGATCTAGATCCGACTATTGCATAATTACCTGAAATGGATACATTAGAACCAAAATAGTCTGTTTCTGCCCTATCTGAGGCAACGGCCTTATAGATTTCAAAATCCTGGGTATAGGCTGCTATACATAGCAGCCAAATGATTGAAATAAGGAAAGTAAGTTTTGGTTTCATGGGAAAATATATTTAGGTATTTAGAAATTAATTTGCAATTGACCTGCATCATATGCTTTCTTAAAGAAGATGGTTACATATGAGCAAGTCAATTGTAATAGATTACATTATCAAATACCATTCGTACCAAACCCGGGCATCTCGGAAAACGTAACATCCTTAGGTAGTTCAAAAACCGATGGTTTTATTCTGGCATTAATATCAAGTTTTGTTACCTCCTGTTTATATGTCATAATCCCGGCATTCATTTCAGTGTACATCATAATACCATTCCATGTTAGTATTTTGCCCATATCGCCTTTAAAGGCCCGGCATTCTTTTCCAAGGAACTTCTCGGTACCGGCAGGTTTGAATCCCATTTTGCTGTATGTTTCTTCAATGAATTTTTCCATGTCATTTACTTTCTTTAAAGATTCAATCATGGGATTTTTCATTTTTGTACCCTGTTTGCTACCTTCCTTATACATATATTGCGTCTCATCTAAGCTGATCACCCAGCCTTTATCGACCTGGTTGTTCATGACCAGATCGGAATAAGTAGCCGACCGGTATCCATATTTGTCGAAATACAGAATGCTTGTACCTGTTCGTGAGCCTGAGTGTTTGTATTCGATAATTCCGGATTTAATACCATAAAGTTTTAGTCCTCCTTCGGGTTCATCGGCTTCAGATCCCAATTTAAGGTTTTCAGATTCCTGACCGGCAGGTTTTTTTTCCTGTGCACAGTTGTTGCATACCCACAGCAATAGAATAGCAGATACACTAATAATAAAGACTTTTGTTTTCATATTTTAAGGATGTTTGTTTATGTTGAACAATTACACGTATTGTCCTGAATCAAAGAACAACTTCAATTTCAGCTTAAAATTTCCAAGAAAATCCCGCTTCATCAAAAAAATGTGATGAATTGCCTGGCGTTGTGATGAACAACAACGTAATGTTGATGATGCATCAGTTGCAATACATGGTTTTCGATAAGAATAGAAGGGAAGGGCATTATCAGTTTAAAACTCGATATGAAGTGTTTTTTTAATCGTATCAAGAAACAAACGTCCGATAGGAATTTGCTGTTCTTCGATAATAACATGACTATATTCAATGGCATCGATACAATTTACATTCACGGAATAGGATTTATGCGTCTGAAGGAAAGTATTTTTTGGCAGTTTATTCAGAAAATCCTTCAGAGTAGAACGGATCAGGAATTTTTTATTGTTTCGGCAGTGCAGTTCAAGGTAGTTTCCATCGGATTTGATCCAAAACAAATCTTCAAATTTGACTTTTATCAGCAAATAGTCTTTTTTAATAAAGATGCTGTTGTTCAAAACAAAGTTGGAATCCGTTGTCAATTCATCAGATTTTAAATCTCTGTCAGCATAATGCTTAAAAAGGGCAATTTCGATTGAAGTATATAGATCATTATCAGAGAATGGTTTCACCAGGTAGCCATCGGGTTTAAAAAGCTTGGCCTGTTCTACAGTAGCTTTATCGGCATGCGATGTAATAAAAATAAATGGAATATGGTATTTGTTCCTAATTAGTTCTGCGATATACAAGCCGCTCTTTTCGCCCCGGAGCATAATATCGAGCATGACCAGATCGGGCTTTTCGGAAATTATGATCTGCTCTGCTTCGATACTGTCATTTGCGATCCCGATAACGTTATATCCGATTGTATTAAGTTGAAACTTAATGTCTTCGGCAATAATTGATTCATCCTCAACGATTGCTATTTTTATTTTTTCTGAAAGATCCATAGGGTCTGACAAAACTTAATGAAATTAAAGTAAATATAAAAAAAGATGATTGATTTTTATTATACAAAGATCATGTTAACCACTTACGGAATTTGTTATTTTTTGTTCTGTCTTTCTTTGGAGGTCATGAAAAACAATGATAAATTCCGTACCGTTTTCCACCCTGCAATTTAATACGCCTTTTATCTGTTTCACAAGAATATGCACCAACTTCAGTCCGAGTGTATCTGAGTTTTCAATAATAATATTATCAGGCAATCCAATCCCGTTGTCCTGAAATGTAAATACGTATTTATTGCCTGGGTATTGCACGATTTGCACTGTTATTTCCCCTTTCCGTTTAATGTCTCTGAAAGCATGTTTATAGGCATTAATAAACAATTCGTTGGCGATTAGGCCAATGGGGATGGCCGTATCAATATCCAACTGAATTTTTTCGCAGTGAACCGAACATTCTATATTATCCGTAATTTTGCCGAATCCGGAAGCTATTTCCTGGCATAGTTGATGCATATATTTTTCAAAGTCTATTTTCGATCCGATTTCCTGCTTGTATAACAACTGATGGATCAATGCCATGGATTTTACCCTGCTCTGACTTTCTTTAACAATATCCCTGATTACATGATCGGCAATATAATTATTTTGTAAACTCAACAGACTTGAAATAGTCTGAAGATTGTTTTTCACTCTATGGTGTATTTCCCTGATCAGGATCTCTTTCTCACTGTTTGCTTTCTTCTTCAGGTTGTAATAGTGAAGTAAAATCACAACAAGTGACAAAATCAAAATAAAACCGAGAAGCAGTGAATAATTTATCAAACGTTGATGTTTTAGTCTCGACAACTGTTCCAATTTATCCAGTTTCAATTGAGCTATTTCACTGTTTTTCTTTTCGGTTTCATATTTGGTTTGAAAATCCAGTAATTTTTCCTGCATACTCTCATTCATCATAGAGTCTTTTAAACTGATATATAGGCGGTTGTACTTAAGGGCTTCTTTATACATTGCCTGCTTGTCATAGACTTCGGAGATTACTCCATAGACTTCAAGCAGATTTTTATTAAATCCAATGTTTTTTGAAATCTCAACACCTCTGAGCAGGTATGATAAAGCTTTATTATAATCATGAATTTTGCCGTATACATTTCCCAGGTTCCTGAGTGAGTTGGCAATGCCTTGTTTTTCATCATTTTCCTCGTTAATTGCTAATGCCTTTTCATATGATTCAATAGCCATGTCAAAATTGGTTTTTGATTCATGGATCTCACCAATGTTATTATAAATATTGGAAATGCCTCTTTTTTCCTGCAATTCGCTGAATATGGCCAGTGCCTGTTCGAAATAATTCTGTGCTTTTGAATAATCCTCTTTCAAATCCATATACACAACTCCTATATTATTCAGGATAACAGGGGTGTATGTTTTATCATCTGCATTTCTGCTGAATTCAAGTGCTATATTATAGTATTCTATCGCTTCATCAGCCTTGGACATTTCTTCATACACAATTCCTATGTTCAGGTAAACAGTAGCCAGACTAATCGTATCCCTGACAATCAGAAAATCATCAATAGCTTTTGAATAATAATCAATCGCGATCTCGTATTTGCCTTTATAATCGTATGCAACCCCGATATTGCTTTTTATTTCACCAATCAGTTTTGTAAGGTTTTTTTTCCCGGCAATTTCCCATGCTTTTTTCAATGTATCAATAGCTATATCAAAACTTCCTGTTACAATATAAAATTGACCTATATCTCTAAGCGCTAAAGCTATTTCTTCTTCGTCGTTGAATTTTTCAGCCAGCTTAAGCGCTTTGTTATACAGAAGGAGGCTGCTGTCATTTGAAACGAAAATTAACTTTTTTGCTTCCATGCGGAGTTGAACTAACTCTTCTTTGTTATACACGATATCATCTTCAGTTACATCATTTGTCTTACTGGATGCGGAAAGATTGATTGTACAGAGGAGAAAACAATACAAAAATATGTTAATTCTTATGAAACTCGCGACTGAGAGTGTAGATATAAAAAGTGTGAATTGTTTTTTACCCATTAATGTATGATTGGATACACTACAATATGAGACTGTTCAGAAAAGTATTCTAATAACTCCGCATAAAATTTATTCAACAATAATCTTTTCAACTCTCGTATTGGCATTCTGCTTTATCTCAACCAGATAAACACCTTTTGCCAAACCGCTGACATCAATATATCCCTCACCAACTCTCAAATCCACTTCTTTTACCAATACGCCCAAACTGTTGTAAAGCCTTACTCCAGACCCATTATCTGTCATAATCTTTAAATAATCGGTTGCAGGATTGGGCCATATTTTAATACAATGGATCTCTTCCTCCTCTATTCCCACCGCAGATTTCTTCATCAGCTTCACATTATCAAATCCGACCCACGCAGTTTCTGTTCCCGTGCTGAAGGCCAGTTTTATTGAGGAATATACCTCATGCAAAGTAAAATCGAAGGAATAGTTCTCTTTGGTAGTGCTCAGAATGATAAGATCATCCAGGTCGCTGGTCCAGGGTTCCTCATCCATGCCCAGAAAGACAGAACAAACCGTATTGTCCTCTTCCGACCAGGCATCGAACCTCAAGTTGTAGATCTCCCCTGCTTCGAGCTTGGCAAGCTGTGTGGCCGAAAATGGTTGTAAGAGTTGTATATGCCATATCTCAGGTGAGACAGCCAGGTGCGAAGGAGTAACAATGCAAATTCCATCGATCAATTGGTAGGTAGCTAAAGCATTCAGAGACCATTCATTGTACAGTACCCATGGATTGAACACACAGGTCTCAAAGCCCTCATTTTCAATGATATTCCGCGGATCGGAAGCCGGATCCGCAGTGCAGGATTCAAAAATATAGACTGAACCGGAAGCATCAAGTGTATTTCCACCTGCAACATCTTCATCTTCAAAATAAGCCCCAACAATCACATAATCACCTGAAATACTAACAGAAGATCCGAAAAAATCCTCTACATCCCTGTCGGAAGCAACGATTTTTTGATTTTCATTCCAGTGGTCACTAGCATCGAGTTCAAATATGTAAGCAGAACCGGCATCTGTCAGAGAATTTTCTCCCTGTGCATCTTCATCATCATGAGATACTCCTACAAGAATCTGATTTCCGGAAATATTTGCTGAATGTCCAAAATAATCATCTACGAATCTGTCAGAGGCAACAATTTTCTGCACCTCATTCCAAGTTCCGCTGCCGTCACGTTCAAAAATATACGCCGAGCCGGCATTAGAAAGTGTATTGCCACCCGAAGCATCTTCGTCTTCCAAATAAGCTCCTACAACAATATGATCTCCCGAAATGCTCACTGAATAACCAAAATAATCGTTAATATTCCTGTCGGAGGCAACAATTTTCTGCACCTCATTCCAGTCTCCGTTATCATCCCGTTCAAAAATATACGCCGAACCAGCAGTATTTTTCGTATTGCTCCCCTGAACATCTTCGTCTTCCCAATAAGCTCCTATAACAATATAATTGTCTGAAACACTTACAGAACAACCAAAGCGGTCGTTCGTTGCCCTATCGGAAGCTACCAGCTTTTGTACCTGCTGCCATATGCCGTTCTCATCCCGCTCAAAAACATACGCCGAGCCCGCCATATCAAGTGTATTTCCTCCCAAAGCATCTTCATCTTCAGGAAAAGCTCCGACAACAACATAATTACCTGAAATACATATTACATCGCCAAAATTATCGTGTTCCTCCCTGTCGGAAGCTACGATTTTTTGAACCTGGTTCCAGTTACCAGCTCCATCCCGCTCAAAAATATAAGCTGATCCAGCCTCGTCAAGCGTATTGCTACCTGAAACATCTTCATCTTCATAAGGAGCCCCAACAATACAATAGCTCCCTGAAATGCATACAGAAAAGCCAAAACAATCAGCAATTGCCCTGTCAGAGTTTACTATTTTTTGTACCTGGTTCCAGTTGCCCAGGTAATCCCGTTCATAAATATAGGCCGAGCCAGCATAATCAAGAGTATTTCCTCCTCCAGCATCTTCATCTTCAGCGTAAGTTCCGACAATGGCATAATTTCCAGAAATACTTACTGACCAGCCAAAATTATCTTCAATTGCCCTATCAAAGGCAACGACCTTTAACATTTCATTAAAATCCTGGGAATAGGATATGAAACAAATCAGCCATAAGGCTGAAATTATTGCTATGCGATTTGGTTTCATTGAATAGATATTTGGTTATTGATGTATTTAGTTATTGAGTTAGTAAATCATTGAGTAATTTTTCATGATTCATTTGAAATCAACCGCGGAAGCTGTCTCATAAGTCATTTAAAATGTCATTGCGATCCTGATTTAGAACTTGTATGGTTTTGATCCCCATAACCAATAAGGTTCTTGATCGTGAGTGGCAATCTCAGTTTTAATTGCTATAAGTAAGAGCAGATTCCATATAAGTTCAATTTACAATCACTTTTTTCATCGTTATCGTATTCCCATTCTTTATCTCTAACAAGTACATGCCTTTTGCCAGGTCGCTGACATCGAGCTGTGCAAAACCGTTTATCAAAGTTGCTTCTCTCACAGCTATACAAAGGCTGTTGTACAAACGAATACCGGAACCATTCTCTGCAACAACCTGTAAATAATCACTCGCCGGATTAGGCCATATCTTTGTGGTATTTATCTCTTTACTGTCAATTCCCACTGGTGATTTTTTCATCAGCTTAACATTATCAAATCCGGCCCAGGTGGTTTCGGTACCAATTTCAATAGCCAGTTTCATTTCAGGGAATATGGAATGCATTGAAAAATCAAATGAGAAGGTTTGAGGAACAATTTTCAGTTGTACTGTTTCATCAAGAAGAGGAGTATAATTTCCTCCATACTGACCAAAAAATACATGGCCGTACATATTGTCCACTTCACCCCAGGCATCGAATGAGAGGGTATAGATGGCTTCCGGAACAAGCATATCTTTCTGGGCAGCATTTAATATCTGCTCAATCTGGATATGCCACATTTCCGGTGATGGATTCAACTGATCCGGTTTTAGTATACATGTACCATCTATTATTTGGTATCTGGCCAGTGTGGCTGTCGCATCCACATAAAAATTCCATGGTGAGAGGATACAGGTTTCATAACTACCGTTTTCTATAACGTTTAACGGATCCGACGAATAATCGGCTTCACAGGCCTCAAAAATGTAAGCCGAACCGGCAGATCCGTAAGTATTTTCCCCATTTGCATCTTCATCTTCGGCAGGAACGCCGACAATAGCATAATCATCAGATATAGCAACAACCTCTCCGAACCGGTCAAACTCAGCTCTGTCGGATGCAACAATCTTCTGAACCTCATTCCATTCCCCATTGCTGCTCTGGTTAAAAATATATGCCGAGCCGGCTTCTTCTATTGTGTTTTGTTGTAACTCATCTTCACGCTCAAGGATTGCTCCTACAATAATGTTTGAGGCTGAAATACCTACTGACCATCCAAAGCGATCACCCCAATCTCTGTCAGAGGCAACTATTTTTTGTGCATGTTTCCATATCCCTTGTTCATTGCGTTCAAATACATAAGCCGAACCTGCACCATCCATTGTATTCCCTTCCGAGGCATCTTCGTCTTCATACCATGCTCCGACAACGATAGTATTGCCGGAAATGGATACCGATGCTCCGAAGAAATCATAAGCTGCCCTGTAAAACGCAGTAATTTTTTTAACTTCCTGCCAATCACCCCCGGCATCTTGCTCGAAGATGTATGCCGACCCGGAGCTTGTTAATGTATTTATTCCTAATGTATCTTCATCTTCCTTATCCGCTCCGATCACAAGAAAACTGCCTGAAATACTGACTGAGCTTCCGAAATAATCTTCAATATCTCTGTCGGAAGCTACTATTTTTTGTATCTCATGCCAATCTCCGTTTGCATCACGTTCAAAGATATAGGCTGATCCGGCCTGGTTTTTCAAGTTTACTCCCAGTTCATCTTCATCTTCATAATGCGCTCCGACAACCGCATAATTTCCGGAAATGCTCACAGCTTTGCCGAAGTTGTCACCACTTTCTCTGTCAGAGGCGACTATTTTTTGTTCATTGCCCCAGTTTCCGTAAACATCCCGCTCATAAATATAGGCTGATCCCGCCTGGGCTAAAGTATTGCCACCAGTTGCGTCTTCATCTTCCGAATAGGCACCCACAATCGCATAATTTCCGGATATACCTACTGATTCTCCAAAAAAGTCTGCTTCAAACCTGTCTGAGGCTACTATTTTTTGTTCATTGCTCCAGTTTCCGCTGGCATCCCGTTCATAGATGTACACTGCACCGGCATATTGTTGTGTATTTCCTCCTGTCTCATCTTCACTCTCCCTGATGGCTCCGACAATGGCACAGTTTCCTGAAATGGCGACAGAGTATCCAAATTCTCTGAAATTACCTCTGTCAAAAGCTACCAGTTTACCTTTTTCATCATATTCCTGTGAATACGATATCGCACAAATCAGCAGGTATGCTGTAATTGTTAGTGTGAGTTTTGTTTTCATTTATTAAAGGGTTTATTGACTGTTTTCCGTATGCCGATTCATCCTTATGCATTACAATTCAGGATAAATCAATATAATCCGTTATTATGCTTCTAAATTATTGATTAAAAGAATGTAAGTCAATTAGTATATGACAAACATCCAACTATTGATAATGAAAACATTAAATGAATATATTAACCTGTTTTTTTATGAAAATTGTACTTTTGATTTTTTCGGTCTTTATTGACTTAATTTTTTAATCCTCCTTCGCGTTCCGCTTCGGACACTAACGCTAAAGCTTCAGCAGCAGCGTGCGAACGAGAAGGTACGGTGTAATTCTCCGTGGCTTACCCTGGGAAAAAGCGGTTAGGGCTTGCCCTGGAGTTTAATACCATTTATTATGCAATATTTTCCTCCGGGTTTTTTTCTTATGAAAAGAAATTGGATTTATAAAGTAATTTTTGTTTTGTTGGTTATCATGTCTTGCATTATGCTGACAATCTCATTACCTTTCCTGATAAAAATTCTGCTGATGGATGATGGACAGGATGTTGGAGAATTGTATGAGTTTAGTCTCAAAATCAGAGATATTTATTTTGGTGGAATTGCAGGGATCTTTATTGTAGTGTATTCCATCTTCAGACTCGAAGGTGAAAAACAGGCAAAGCTTGCACGATTTCTTTTGATAATCAGCACGATTTCATTTGCATTTTATTATATAATTGTAAGGTCAAATTAATAAACAGAAAAATATGATTAAGATGTATCGTTATTCAGTTTATCTTTGCTCCCTGTTTTTGCTTTGTTTAATATCCTGTCAGACTAAGAACATGATAAAACCCCCTGTTGCTCAAAAAAAACCGTTTCAATTAACAAACCACGATACGACAAGAATTGATCCTTACTACTGGTTAAAAGAAAGAGAAGATCCGGAGGTGCTTGAATACCTTAAGGCTGAAAATAATTATACCGAAAATGTATTAAAAGATACGGAGGAGCTGCAGGAAAAGATCTACAACGAGATTGTCGGAAGGATCAAGCAGACTGATATGTCCGTACCGTATTTTTCAAATGGATATTTCTATTATACCCGATACGAAGAAGGGAAGGAATACCCGGTGTATTGCAGAAAAAAAGGATCCCTGGATGCTGAGGAAGAAGTGATGCTGAATGTGAATGAAATGGCTGAAGGTTTTGAGTATTTTGATGTGGGAGGCATCTCAGTCAGTCCTGATAATAAGATGATTGCATACGGGGTTGATACCGTGAGTCGCAGGATCTATACACTCTATTTTAAAGAGCTGGAAAGTGGGAAAATTCTGGATGAGAACATTCCAGGTACCATAGGTTCTGCATCGTGGGCAAATGATAACAAAACCATTTATTATACACAGAAAAACGAGCAAACACTGCGACCTGAGAAAATATTCAGGTATGTCCTGTCTTCCGGTTCCGGATCCGAACTGGTCTATGAGGAAACCGACGAAACCTATTACTGTTATGTATACAAGAGCCGCTCAAGAAAATACCTGATCATAGCTTCGACATCCACTGTGTCAGATGAATATCAAATTCTTCCGGCAGATGATCCGCAGGGTAAATTCAAGGTATTTCAGCCGCGTGAAAGAGGACTGGAATATTCCATAGGACATGTGGGTGATAAATTCTATATACGCACGAATCTCGATGCCAGGAATTTCAGGTTGATGCAAACTTCACTGAAGGCGACTTCAAAAGAAAACTGGAAGGAAGTTATTCCTCACCGGGAAGATGCATTGCTGGAAGGATTTATCAATTTCGACCGCTATCTGGTCATTGACGAAAGAATTATGGGGAATACAAATCTGAGGATCATCAATATGGATTCAAAAGAGGAGCATAATGTTGATTTTAAAGAGAAAGTTTACAGTTGCTGGATTTCTGTCAATCCTGAGTTATCTTCGGATGTATTGCGCATCGGGTACTCTTCTCTGACTACACCGACTACAACTTACGATTACCACATGCGAACCAGGGAAATGGAACTTATGAAACGGCAGGAAGTGATAGGCGGGCATGATCCTGATCAATACCGGAGCGAGAGGTTGTTTGCGATAGCGCCGGATGGTAAGGAGGTTCCTGTTTCGCTGGTTTATAAAAAAGGGACTCCTCTTGACGGATCATCTCCCCTGTTTTTGTATGGTTATGGTTCCTATGGCAATACATACGATCCGAATTTTAACAGCGTCAGGTTAAGTTTGCTTGACCGGGGGTTTGTTTATGCTATTGCCCATGTGCGTGGCAGTGAATTCCTGGGACGTGAATGGTATGAGGATGGCAAATTGCTGAAAAAGAAGAATACATTTACCGATTTCATTGCCTGTGCAGAGTTACTTATTGAAAACAATTACACTCAGACCGATAAACTGATGATCTACGGTGCAAGTGCAGGCGGATTGCTGATTGGCGCTGTAATCAATATGCGACCTGATTTGTTTAAAGGGGCAATAGCTGCAGTACCTTTTGTTGATGTTGTCACCACCATGCTTGATGAATCGATCCCTTTAACCACAGGCGAGTATGACGAATGGGGTGATCCGAATGAGAAAGAATATTTTGAATATATGTTGTCCTACTCTCCGTATGATAATGTTGAAGCAAAAGCATATCCGAATTTGCTGGTGACTACCGGTTTTCACGATTCCCAGGTGCAATACTGGGAACCTGCAAAATGGGTTGCCAAATTGCGTGATCTGAAGACGGATGATAATCTACTGTTACTTTATACAAACATGGATGCCGGTCACGGAGGAGCATCCGGAAGATTTAAACAACATAAAGAAACAGCGCTGGAATATGCATTTCTGTTAAAGTTGCTTCATAAAGATGAATAATTCCAGCACTGTTTTCCATTTTTAAACCTTGTAACCTAAAAAAAATCAATACCAAACTTTGTGTTTTTCGTCATGTCGGATTCAATTTGACTTGATTTTTAACACGCCTATTCAGTCTGTGGCTCAGCCACTTTACCAATGAAAACAATAGCATTTGTAGTTTTTTCTCTTATGGCAAATAAAAATGGTTTGTTCACTGTCATGAACACCTCGGAAGGATCATAAGACGAATATGAAATAGCGACAACAGTTGCTGCAGCAGCTTCTGTGCCTTCTTCATCCACTTCGATAAATGTTTTGTGTTTTACCCGACTGATAAACAGACCTCCCGGACTATATATCCCGGTAAAATCCGCCTTACCAGTATTGAAAGCAATGCCCATACCCATCAGGGATAAAACATCATTTAGTCTTTTTTCGTAATCGAAAGTAAATTTCGGCAACAGCAAAGTAACTTCTTTCTCTGAAAGAGCAGCAAGCCAGCTTTGCCAGCTTTCCGTATTGATCCGTTGAGCAAGCTCTTCAGGAGTTAAGTTGCCTTTCGGAAGCATTACCAGCATGCTGTAATTGCCCCGGCCATAGTCGAGCTCTGCCATTTGCATAAGATCATTCTCCATGTAATCAATAGTATCTTTCATGTTCATCATATCAACGATTTTCGTTGTGCCGCCGGGTAATATGAAAGTTTCGGGAGAGGTGCTTTCCGGATCGAATTCTTTTTTCCAGATCCCATTGAAATAGATGGCATTGATCAGGAACATAACATCGTCAGGACTGATATAATCAACTATTGACGGGATCTTTCCGTGGGTGTGATCAGAAACCCAGTTGTTAATGATGTCCCTGGCATCGGGAGAACTGAAATCAAGTTCGGAAATCTCTGCATTGTAATACTGTTGGTTGATATCAAGGAATCCCTGCTCAACATTGAAATCCTGGCGATACCATATCGAATTGGCAATTTCCATGATCACCTTTTCATCCACACTTTTTAATCCTTCCATAAGTTCTTTATAGGTCAGGTTGATATCGTCGGATGACAGATGATCCATTCTGAGGGCATAAGCCATGGAATCTTCCGTATCTCCGTTCGCCCCGTTGTATGTCATTGCCAGTGCCAGTGATATGCTGACAGGTGAGATCATGACGTTTTTCTCTACAGGTTCATCGGCCAGTATGGCGTTAAACAGATCGAATCCGAATTCATTCGATGATTCTATCACATCCCCTCCGCCGGCAGAAATATGAATGTCAACAGGTTCACCTGTTGAAGGGCCGGGATTTTTTTCACAGGACAATCCCAGAAGTGCTATTCCGAAAATATATAAAATTAACTTTCTCATGTGTTTAAATTTAATCGTTTTATAATATAGTCTTTTTAGAGATGCGTTGGGGAGGGAATAGGTTGCGTGTGAAAACCGATTTATAAAAAACATATTAGCTAATAGTTTTTATGGAGATAGTCAGATTATTTACTTGATTTATTAGCATTTGAGATAACTTCGAACATGGCACGTAATTATTAATACAATCAAAACCACATCAAAACTGATGTGAGTTTTTATATCAAAATACACTGTATAATATTCAGAGTAATAGTGCACACTGCATTGGATGGAATAGGTTAGAATACCTATGATTGTATTTTCTTCAGGATTTCAGTGATTTTTTGAGCAGCATTGCCAGTACCATATAAATCCTTGACAATTGGATATTTGGTTCCGATGCATCTGTTGAAAGCTTTTAATGCGACTTCCTTATTATTTCTTGCGAGGAAATTCACTTTATGATCCACCAGTTCCATCCATTCTGTTTCATTGCGTAGTGTTATACAGAACTTCCTGAAAAAACAGGCTTCTTTCTGCATTCCTCCACTGTCAGTAATAATAAGTGCTGAATTTTTAATCAATTGAATCATATCCAGATAACCAACCGGGGCAATGGGCTTAAAACTTAATTTAAGACCATGAGATTGAATGATTTTTTTTGTGCGTGGATGAAGTGGCAGGATAACCTTTGTTTTTTTATTGATTGTGTTGAGCAAATCAACAATAGATTTCAATTTCTCAGGATCATTTGTGTTTTCCTGCCGGTGAACCGTACACAGTACATATTTTTCGGGTGTTAATCTGAGTGATGAGATAATTTCTGAAACAGTATCCGATTTTTTACTGTAATACAAAGCTGCATCGTACATTACATCTCCCACTTTTTCAATTTTGCAATCGAAATTGCCGTAGCCTTCTTTATGAAGATTATCAACAGATCGTGCTGTTGGACAAAACAAATAATCTGATATCCTGTCTGTAAGGATCCGGTTGATCTCTTCGGGCATGTCCATATTGTAAGATCGTAATCCGGCTTCAACATGTGCAACCTTTACATGCTGTTTTTTAGCAGTCAATGCACCTGCAAGGGTTGTATTCGTATCACCATATACCATCAAAACATCCGGAGTTTCCTTAATTATTATCCGTTCGATTTGTTCCATCATTCTGCCTGTCATAGCCCCATGATCCAGACAATTGATCCTCAGATTATAATCAGGTTTTGGTATTTCCATTTCATTGAAAAAGACCTCGGACATATTTGTATCATAATGCTGACCCGTGTGCACAATTTTCTCCTGCACATCCTGCTCACGTATAACCCGACTGACAACAGAAGCTTTTATGAATTGCGGGCGGGCACCCAGAATGGTTAATAATTTCATCAATGATTTTAACTTACGCGATTAAATACAATAAACACATCCAGGAAGAATTCTTCATACAATATTAGTAAGTTAAAAATTAAAGCAATTGAAAATACAATGTGATTTTTATTTATAAACAATGACTAATTGTATTTTGTAATTACTATCCGGTTTTTCACTAATGTGTATTTTATTATTTATATAATACAAGAATTTCAGATAAAAAACATCTTCAAATTTTCTTGTTCCTCCGAATAAAAAGAACAAATCCAACAGCATATAAAACAAATAAATTCAATGCGATTTGTAAGGCTTTTAAAAAAACTTTCCCTGTGAAATCAAATGAATTGGAAATATAATGATCAATAAAAATGAGCAGGATTATCGACAGGCACATGATCAGAATTTCTTTAAAATAATTGCGAAGGAAACCGGTTGATCCCCGACGATCATAAATGGAAATCACCAGGTAAAGAAAAATGTATGCGATCAGGGTAGTCTTAGCTGCCCATGTATAATCGAATTGTCTTAATAAAATGTAATTCAGTATTATGTTCACTAAACAGGCCGATATAAATGCAATAATAACAACCCGGAAACGGTTGGAAAATTTCAGTTTGGATTCCGAAAAACTTGTAAATCCGTAAAGAAACAGGCTGACAGATACATACGATAGAATGACATAACCACTTCTGAAGTCTTTACCCAGTAACAAGGTATTGAATTCCTTTGCAAAAAATGAGATGGCAAAGGTAACGGGTGCCATAATAAGCAGGTAATAGAACATCAGCCGGTTCATGAAAGGAGTTGAATTTGTCAGATCATTGGTGAGTTTTTTGTTAAACGAGGGATTTATCGTGTTCATGAATGCCATCGTTAGTGCATATATCGATGTTTGTGCAATGGCATAATTCTGGTTGTAGATACCCACATCCTCAATACTGTGAAAAAGGGCAATGAAATACCTGTCGCTGTTATTCAGCAGCAACATGGTGAAATTGGTAAGAAGTCCCACAGACCCATAGATCAGGAATAACTTCGAGTTTGAAAAGGAAAACAATTTTAATGAGGGTATAAAAAAAGAGTATTTACGCAGGGAATAATAGACAACATAAGCAACTATGAGAATTGTTGACAGAAAGAAACTCAGGGCCATTGCTTCGATTCGCATGGAAGCAACAAAAGCAAAAAAGCAAAGCAATGAAAAGTTAATAATGGCCCGAAGGGATTGGATAAGATTGTATTCCCGGGCTTTTTTCTCAAGCCTGATCAATACAAGATACAGGCTGGTAATATCGTTAATTAAAAAATATAGAAAGGAAAAAAGTATGATCTTTTTGATCATTTCCGAATTTACATTTATATACCATGTTACGGCGATAATGGCCAGTATAACACTGCCAATAAGGTACAATCCCCCGATGTTTGAAAAAAGAACATTGAGCCGGTTTTCTGATCTGTATTGGTAATAGTAACGCCAGATATTGCTTGAGAGCCAAGAAAATAGCGTTAATGAACTATAGGTGAAGGTTAAGAAAATAAGACTGTAATAACCATATTCTTCGGGAGAAAAGTATCGTGTAAAAATCGGGTTCTTTATAAAATTAAACAGGATCGGAACGATTGTTCCCAGCAGGTACCAGGAAAAATCACCAACCTGGTTATTTATAAAGATATTTTGTATTCGTTTAAGGTTCAACAGTCAGCAATTTATTATAGATAGTAATCAGTTTTTCTTCTTCAGATTGCCAATTGTATCGGGTTTGTGCAGCCTGCTTTCCGCTACGACTCATTTGTTGATATAATTTTGAATCGGTAAGCAATCTGATTATGGCAAGAGCAATCTCTTCGGGCTTTAAGGGATCAACAGGAATTCCGCAATGGCTTTCAGTAATAAATTTGTTCACATATCCGAAATTACTGCAGACTATAGGAAGCCCATATAACATATATTCGAATGTTTTTACCTGGATAGAATAATAAAATACTTTTATGGGGTGGAAGACAGCCATTCCTATCATCGATTTATTATACAATTCCCCGACCTTTTCATAAGGAACTTCACTTTGAAATTCAATATTCTCTTCGAGTTGTTTGTCCCGGACTTTTGATTTCACGTATTTTTCAAATTCCAAAGAGTTGAATCTCCCGATAAACAGCATTTTAATATCAGGCATCGTTTTTTTTACAATTTCAATTGCATCGATGATTTCAAGTGGTCCGCGGCACCAGTTTATTAATCCGCTATAAATGAGTTCATATTTTCGGAGTGATTTACTCGTGTTGGAAACAGGTTTAAGATTCGTATAATTATAAATTACTTCACTTTGCATATGTGGATTTTTCTTATTAAATCTTTCCTTTATTTCAGGCAATACCGTCAGGTAAAAATCGTAGTTTTTTGTTCTTCTTTTTTCATTTCTTTCAACAATTGAGGCATATCGGAATAAGAGCCATTTTACAAATCCTTTTTTCTGATTATAGTATCGGATCATATCTCCGTAATCTTCATGAATATCATAAATGATCTTTGGTTTCCATGGTAATTTCTTTATCATTTCTCCCAGCACATTCACTTTTAGATCGTGAATGTGGTATGCATCTGCTCTGACTTCCACGATCTTTTTCATCATTGTGCGATGAGGATTATCAAAAAGAATGGTTTTGATCAGTTTATGCAGAAAGATGTTCCTGTGAAAAACTCTTTTCTTGATTGTTATAATTCTTATTCCTTCGGGGGACATAAAATCTTTACAGTCTTTATCGAAACCGATATGAATCAGATTATAACCATGCTTTTTTAACGATACGGCCTCTTTCCAGTATATACGGTCATCAAAAAGAGGATGCATATCAGAAAGCATACAAATCGTTTTCACCGTGGAACTGTTTTTTATTAAAATACTTTCGTGATTTATAATTCAAGCGATTCAAAATTGATCTCTTCGTTCTTTCTTACTTCCGAAAGCTTGCCCCCCTCACATTTGAACGTGCGGGCAGGGTATTTTTTCATGATGGAGTAGTTGTGTGTTGCCATGACCACTGCATGACCTGTTTCCTGGATCTCGAATAGAATCTTCATGATACCGTCTGAAGTATCGGGATCCAGATTTCCTGTAGGCTCATCGGCCAGGATAACCTCAGGATCGTTCAGAAGCGCTCTGGCAATTACCACACGCTGCTGTTCACCTCCCGAAAGCTGATGCGGCATTTTATACCCTTTGAATTCAAGATCCACTTTCTTCAGTACCTCTTCGATCCTCTGTTCAATCTCTTTTTTCACTTTCCACCCGGTGGCACCCAACACAAATCTTAAATTTTCAATCACCGAACGATCTGTCAGAAGCTGAAAATCCTGGAACACTATGCCCAGTTTTCGTCTTAACAGGGGAATGTTTGTGCGATGAATATTTTCGAGACTGTAACCTGAAACGATAGCAGTGCCTTCCCTGAGAGGCAGCTCGGCATTTATGGTTTTGATCAGACTGGTTTTCCCACTCCCGACCCTGCCGATCAGGTAAACAAATTCATGCTTGTTTATTTCAAGATTTACATCGGATAATACCAGGTGATCATTCTGGTATATTACGGCGTCCTTTATTGAAATTACTGAATCAAGAAGCATAAAACATTGTCCTTTCTTTGTGTTGAATCCCGGCAAACTTACCTTATTCTTATTATAACAGGCAAAGGAGCAGATCGAAGAACTTCATTACAGGTATTGAAGGTTCCTGCCCGCTGCACAGAGCTTCAATTTATTCGGCCTAAATTAAAATATTTTCCAGAATTAATAGTTTTATGTTAATTAAAAAGGAACTCAGAAATGGCTTAATATTAGGTATTCCGTAATTTTATACCTGTTTACAATTATATCAGATGAAATTGAGGATTTTTGTCACCACATGGTTTATTTTCTTATTTATCCTTGTAATAAGAGCCCAGGAAAGCTATTTGCATATTCATGAAGACAACGATTTCAGAAAAGGATTGGAACTGCTTGAAAAAGAAAAATACAATACGGCACAGAAATTTTTTGAACAGGCGTTGGAAAGTTACAGGAATACAGATTCCGAATTGCGCACCTTATCCCGGTATTATATTGCATATTGTGCTGTGAGGTTGTTCAATGAAGATTCGGAATTTTTAACACACGAATTTGTTAGTAACAATCCCGAAAGTCCGTTAATTAATGAGGCATATTTTAATCTTGCAGGATACTTTTATGCCCGTAAAAAATGGAAGGATGCCATAAGGTATTACACTATCTCTGACCCGGATAAAATGAAAGGGGATCAGTATGCCGAGTATTATTTTAAACTTGGCTATGCTTTTTACATGTTGAAAGAGACCGAAGAAGCAAAATCTTTTTTTTACAGGATAAAAGATATCGACACAAAATATACCCCCCCGGCACTTTATTATTATTCTCATATTCATTACGAGGAAGAAAACTATCAGACTGCATTGAATGGTTTTCTGCGACTTACAAAAGATAAAACATTCGGTCCGATTGCACCCTATTATATCATCCAGATCTATTACAAACAGGAACGGTATAAAGAGATCATTGATTTTGCTCCAGGGATGATCGGTCAGGTAACCAGTAAGCGGTTAGCAGAAGTAGCGCGAATTACAGCCGAAGCATATGCCCAACTTGGAAAATACAATGAATCTCTTCCCTATTTTCAGACGTTTCTCGATAGTGCCGGTTATGTTACCAGGGAAGATAAGTACCAGGCAGGGTATGCTTTCTATAAAGCAGGTGAATATGATCAGGCCATTCATCTTTTTCAATCCATTTCAAGCACAAACAGCAAACTCGGACAAAATGCAGCCTATTACCTTGCCGACTGTTATTTAAGAAATGATGATAAGCAAAATGCAAGGCTGGCATTTCAATCGGCCTCACGCATGGAATACGATCCGGTCATTCAGCAGGATGCCTTATTCAATTATGCCCTGATAACCTTTGAATTGAGCACCGATCCGTTCAATGAAGCTATAAGGGCTTTTGAAGATTTCATCCGGATGTTCCCCGAATCGAAAAGAATAGATGAAGCTTACAGATTTTTGGTACAGTCTTATCTTAATGCAAGGAATTATAAACTCGCCCTTGAATCTCTTGAAAAGGCAGATCTGAGTTCTGATGAGTTGAAGGAAGCCTACCAGAAAATTGCCTATTATCGTGGAGTTGAACAATTGAATAACCTTGAGTATAAGGAGGCAATACAACAATTTGACAAATCGCTGAAATATGGAAGCTTTAATGAAATATTAAAAGCCAAAGCGCATTACTGGAAAGGGGAAACCTATTACAGAATGAAATTATACAGAGAAGCATTGCAGAACTACAGCGACTTTCGGAATTCGCCGGTTGCCTATACAACCAATGAATTTGATCGCCTTGAATACAATGAAGGCTATGTCTTTTTTCAGCTGGCTGAGTATAAGAATGCCATTCAGCAGTTCAGGGCATTTGTTTCAGGGGCTTCTTCCGATTTAACAAAAGAAAAAGGTGATGCTCTTAACAGAACCGGTGATTGTTTTTTTGCCTTATCAGATTATCATTCAGCTTCCGATTATTATCATAGAGCGGCACAAATATCCAAAACGGATGTCGAATATGCATTGCTGCAAAAAGGAATTTGTGAAGGTCTGTCTGAGAAAGACATTCAAAAGATTAAAACCTTGCAGGAACTGACATCGAACTACCCAAATTCAAATTATGTGGATGATGCCTTATTTGAAATTGCACAGAGTTATATGAAAATGGCAGATACCAGGCAGGCAATAGACTATCTGGAAAAACTGACAGGCCAGCATCCGGGAAGTGAGTTGGCAGCAGCAGCTTATGTTCAGCTGGGGCTTTTGTATTATAATAGTGACAACAATACTGAAGCCATTAAATATTACAAGGAAACCATTCAGAAATATCCTGGTTCCGAACCTGCAAAGGATGCTCTTTTTGGTCTTAAAAACATATACATAGATTTGAACAGGGTAGATGAATATTTTTCTTTTGTGAACGGTTTGGGTCAATCTGTTCCGTTTATATCTTCCGGTGAACAGGACTCATTAACGTATGTTTCTGCCGAAAAAATATATATGGCCGGGAATTGCAATGAGGCAGTAAAGGCATTTGATAAATACATTATTCAGTATCCCGATGGCAAATACCTGCTGAATGCTCATTTTTATAAGGGAAATTGCGACTATAAGGCAAAAGAGTTTGCCGAAGCCCTGGCATCCTTCAATTATGTCATCCGGCAACCTGCAAACCTTTTTACCGAACAGGCTCTGTTGGGTTCGGCAAGAATTTGTTCAGACAATAAGGAATATACAAGATCTATAGAACTATATTCCAGACTTGCAGAAAACTATCCTTCACCCGGCAATCATAAGGAAGCTTATGTTGCTGTGATGAGAGCTCACTATACGTTGAAAAACTTTGACGAAGCCATTAAGACTTCAAAGAAAGTCCTTGCATTAAGTAAACTGGCACCGGAACTGATCCGTGAGGCCCGGTACATTACTGCCCGATCTTTGCAGGAAACAGGACGTGATGCATTGGCCATAGAAGAATACAAAAAGATATCAAACGAAGTGATGAGTGTTGAAGGAGCTGAATCGAAATACAGACTGGCCGAGTTGTATGTGAAACAGAAGAATTATACCGAAGCTGAAAAGGAAATCCTGGATTTTAGTGAAAAAGCATCCCCACATGAGTATTGGATAGCCAGCAGCTTTATTCTTTGGGCTGATATCTTTTCTCAGAAAGGAGATTATTTTCAGGCTATTCAGACCCTGAAAAGTATTATAGATTATTATGAAACACCTGATGATGGAATTTTATCTGAGGCAAGAGAAAAGAAGATTGAGATAGAAAGAATGCAATCAATTGACGAACAGCCTGTTGAAGCACAGGATGTTGAAGTAAACATTGAATGATCATGAGAATACAGGCATCTATTTTAAGGAATAGCAGTATGCGGTCTGCAATTGTATGTATCGTATTTCTGATGCATGGATTGTTGCTGTATGCGCAGAACATCAATAAAGAAGTGTATGTAGTATCTTCCTATAAGCCGGAGGTAGCGGATGTAGATAAAATAAGTGCTATGCCTTCAATCCCCGATACAATTCATCTCAATACACACATAGATTATAATGTGCTGCCTTCCGGGATTCCATCCGATTTTTCTCCCAGGCCCATTCAATCTGCTAAAATGGTTGGCACACCGCTTGATAAATTATACAATAGTTATTTGAAGCTGGGACTCGGAAATTATTGGACACCGCTGGCAGAATTCAGCATTCATAATCTGAGATCAAAAGAATATGCAGTGGGTGCTTATGTATTTCACAAATCATCTCATACAAATCTTAAACTCGACAACGGGGCAAAAGTTCCTGCAGGTTATGGGAAAAATGATCTGGCAGTATATGGAAAAAGATTTTACAGGAACGTAAATCTGACAGCAGACATTGGAGCCAATACTCACAGAGTCAGGCATTACGGTTACAATACCGGCAACTTTTCCTCCGATTCATTGCCTGATCTGGAAGCAAGGGATATTAAACAGTCGTTTTTCAAAATTTATGCTCAAACAAGTGTTTATTCTACCAATACGGATTCAAATGCTTTCGGATATTTGCTGACACTGAACGGCAATTATTATCAGGATCATTTTTCCACCAGACAGCCGGGAGTAGATCTTACCAGTTTATTCAATTATCATATAGGTACATTTGGCATTGGATTAGGTGCAGATATAAATTATTATACGCATAAGGATACTACGGGCAGTTATACAATGAATCTTATCGGGTTACGGCCTGTGATCTCAAAACAAAAGGAAGGGTGGAAAATAGAGTTTGGAGGCAGATTTTTCTATGATAAATATGCCGATGAGAAACAAGCATATATCTTCCCGGAAGCCAATATAAGATTTCAGGTTATTGATAAGGCTTTGATTACCTTTTTTGGTGTTACCGGTTATATAGAAGATAATGATTATGAAGAGATTACAACAGAAAACCCTTATGTGATACCCGGTACTATGCCCAGGAACACGGTACACAGATTTGTCGGATATGGCGGACTTGACGGACGGTTAAGTAAAAACTCGTCTTATCGTTTAAGTGCAACTTTTGAAGCTCGTGAAGATGTGATTTTCTATGTGAATGATACCCTGACAGACCTTGAAAATCAGTTTTCAATTCTCTATGATGATGCTGACCTGGTAAAATATTACGGAGAGATTCAGTGGAGTCCGTTTGCCTATTTATCCTTCTTTCTGAACTCGAATATATACAGTTACAAAATGACCGCTGAAGCAAAACCATGGCACAAACCTTCATTCGATCTTCTTTTCAATACGAGATATAATTTTAAGGAAAAGATCTATGCAGAGATCGATTTCATTACTCTCGGCAGGCGATATGCAAAAAATCACGCTGATCCGGATGAACCGATAGAGCTTGATCCGGTTTTCGATCTGAACCTGAAACTTGAATACAAATACTCAAATATTATAACAGGATTTGTGCATTTTTACAACCTCCTGGCACAAAAATATTATGTCTGGAATCAATACCCTTCACAGCGTCTGAATGTGCTTCTCGGAGTAACTTATAAGTTCTGAAATTCATCCCGCATTAAACATCTCGTCATGAATTGATTACAATGTTGATGAATTGTTGATAACAACTTGATTTTTAGTAATTTTAGCAGAAGAATACACGCCTATTTTTACTATCTTTGTTTTGATATTTTCAGGACCAGTTTCCTGTGATCTAACATGTGGAAAACAGACAATATTTTATAATAAATAAACCTCTTTTGCTTATCGACATAATGCAAATAAGCATGCTGAAAAAGCATATAGTGGTGATGTGTATTTAAATAAAGAAAAATGAGCGAAAAAGAGTTAATCAAGAAAAAGATCCCAAAAGATGAATACTCTGCAGAGAGCATACAGGTTTTGGAAGGACTCCAGGCGGTGAGGAAAAGACCGGCAATGTACATTGGAGATGTCTCGACAAAAGGTTTGCATCATCTTGTATATGAGGTAGTGGATAATTCAATTGATGAAGCACTTGTAGGTCATTGTGACCATATTGAAGTTACAATCAATGAGGACAATTCCATTCTTGTAAAAGATAATGGTCGTGGTATCCCTACGGGAATGCATGAAAAGGAAAAACGATCTGCCCTTGAAGTTGTAATGACCTTATTGCATGCGGGTGGGAAATTTGATAAAGATTCATATAAGGTATCAGGGGGGCTTCATGGAGTAGGTGTGTCTTGTGTAAATGCTCTTTCTGAAAAATTAAAGGTTGTGGTGCATCGCGAAGGAAAGATATTTATACAGGAATATGAAAGAGGGAAACCTCTTTATGATGTTAAGGTTATTGGCGAGACCTCGGTTACCGGAACTGAAGTATGGTTTAAACCGGATAGCACAATATTCAATATCACAGAGTATAATTTTGAAATACTTGCTTCACGTTTAAGGGAGCTGTCATATCTGAATAAAGGAATCAAACTGGAGATTACGGATTTGCGTGAACTGGAGGAGAATGGGAACGGCGGCAATCATCCCAAAGAAGTATTCCATTCCGAAAGAGGGCTGATAGAGTTTGTTGAGCTGCTTGATCAAACGCGTGACAGACTCATTGAAGCTCCAATTCATATTGAAACAGAGAAAAATGATACTCCTGTGGAAATTGCTCTTCAATACAACACTTCTTTTGCAGAGAATATACATTCTTATGTTAACAACATAAATACCATTGAAGGTGGAACTCATCTTGCCGGATTCAGAAGAGGCCTTACGCGTACATTGAAGACCTATGCAGATAAGTCGGGCCTTCTTTCCAAGCTTAAATTTGATATAAGCGGTGATGATTTTCGTGAGGGCCTGACAGCTATTGTATCAGTGAAAGTTGCTGAACCTCAGTTTGAGGGACAGACAAAGACCAAACTTGGGAATACCGAGGTAATGGGCGCTGTTGATCAGGCAGTGAGTAGTATGCTGGGCAATTATCTGGAAGAGAATCCAAAGGACGCGAAGACTATTGTACAGAAAGTGATACTTGCTGCACAGGCACGACATGCTGCACGCAAAGCACGGGAACTGGTGCAGAGAAAAAATGTACTCTCCGGCTCCGGTTTGCCGGGAAAACTTGCAGATTGCTCCAACCGTGATCCCGAAGTGAGTGAAATATTCCTGGTAGAGGGTGATTCTGCCGGTGGAACTGCAAAGCAGGGGAGAGACCGGAATTTTCAGGCTATCCTTCCGTTACGGGGCAAAATCCTGAATGTAGAAAAGGCAATGCCGCATAAGATCTTCGATAACGAAGAGATAAAGAATATCTATACGGCTTTGGGAGTTACAGTGGGTACGGAAGAAGATACAAAAGCATTGAATTTGGATAAGCTGAGATACCACAAAATTGTAATTATGACAGATGCTGATGTGGATGGAAGTCATATTGCGACGCTGATTATGACCTTTTTCTACAGGCATATGGAAGAGCTTATAAACAGAGGGCATCTTTACATTGCCACGCCTCCGCTTTATCTTATTAAGAAAGGGAAACAACAGCAATATGCATGGACTGAGGAACAAAGACTCAGTGCTATTGAGGAATATGGCAAAGGAAAAGATGGCAGTGTTCATGTTCAGAGATACAAAGGTTTGGGAGAAATGAATGCAGAGCAACTTTGGGAGACCACCATGAATCCAGAACAAAGAACATTGCGACAGGTCACCATTGAAAGTGCGGCCGAAGCAGATAGGATATTTTCTATGTTGATGGGAGATGATGTACCCCCAAGACGTGAGTTCATAGAGAAACATGCGAAATATGCAAATATCGATGCGTAATATAAAGAATGAACAGGGTATGTAAGTGATCTTTATGGCTCTGCTTGCATACTCTGTGAAGTTCTTCCTGCCGTTACAGGCATTTAAGACAACCTCCTCCAGGAACAGGTCATTTGAAAACTTTAAATACCAATAATCAAATAGGATAGTAATACCAAAATCCAATATACCAACTTATGGAAAGCTACCTTTCTCCTTTAATAAAAAAGCTCAAGTCTTTCCGCAATGAAAAAAGAGCTGCATCATCAAAAAAATACCTGAAAGATCAGTATGAATTTCTCGGTGTGGATACTAAAACACGCAGAGAAGTACTTAACCTGTTTTTAAAAGAATATGGAATTCCTTCCGTTCATAGAATGAAAGAAGTATCATTTTATCTCTGGAATTTGCCTGAAAGAGATTTTCAGCACGTGGCAGTTGACCTTTTAAATAAAGTAAAGAAAAAATTACTGGAGGAAGACATCAACTGGTTAGAGCAGCTTATTGTACAAAAATCTTGGTGGGATACGGTTGATGGACTGGCATCATGGATAGCAGGAACATATTTTACATTATACCCGCACAAAACATCTGTGATCACTGAGACGTGGATGAACTCGGGGAATATGTGGCTGCAAAGGGCAGCTATTATTTTTCAGTTAAAATATAAAATGAAAACGGATACCAGGTTATTATCAGATTATATCGTCCGATTATCGGACAGAAAAGAATTTTTTATCAGAAAAGCCATCGGATGGGCTTTGAGGGAATATTCAAAAACCGACAAACAATGGGTGAAGAACTTTATTCAAAACCATGAGTTATCTTCTTTAAGTTACAAAGAAGCTTCGAAATATGTTTAACTTAAAAAGTATAACGACTTTTTACGCCATAGCTGAAAAATTGACAGTACAAATCATTGCAAATATCTGATTGCAGTTAAAGTATGTTAAATCCTGGCATACAGATACACATTCTGTACAATTATTGCGTTATTTTGTTAAGAGAATGATCAGGAAACTCAAAGGCATAATTTTTGGATGAAAACAAATACAAATTGAAAATGGTTAATAAATTTGAAAAAATAATGATCATGAAAACAAGAAAGCTTTTAGGAACGTTTTTAGTGGCTCTTATCGGGGGAATTATTGCAGTGTTTATATATGCCAGGATTGTTCCTAAGGAAGAGAGAATTGTCACTGCGAATATTCAGCAACCTTATAATTTTGCAAACCTGCCGGCTGGCATGGATCCCACAACATTTAATTTTGTGCAGGCAGCACAAAAATCGGTAGAAGCTGTTGTACACGTAAAAACACAGTCAACACGACAGGCGTACAATCCGATTCTGGATTTTTTCTATGGCGATGGTTTGCGCGATGCCCAGCCTGTCCTTGGTTTTGGATCGGGTGTTATCATTTCTGAAGACGGATACATTGTGACAAACAATCATGTTGTTGAAAACAGTGAGAAAGTATACGTAACACTGAATGATAAAAGAGAGTTCGAAGCAGAAGTGGTGGGTACTGATCCGAGTACAGACCTTGCTTTGTTAAAAGTCAAAGAAGAAGGATTGCAGTTCATTCCCTGGGGAGATTCAGATGCATTGCAGGTGGGTGAATGGGTACTTGCTGTTGGCAATCCGTTTAATCTGACTTCTACTGTTACAGCCGGTATTGTTAGTGCAAAAGGGAAAAACATAGGAATTATTCAGGATCAATACAGAATGGAATCTTTTATCCAAACCGATGCTGCCGTAAACAGGGGTAACAGCGGTGGTGCATTGGTTGACATCCGGGGTAACCTGGTGGGAATTAATACGGCGATCATTTCTCCTTCCGGCGGATACGCAGGAATTTCCTTTGCAGTTCCTGTTGCTATTGTGCAGAAGGTTGTAAAGGATTTGATCGAATTTGGAGTTGTTCAGAGAGCAATTCTTGGAGTCAGTATACAGGAAATTACTGCAGATCTGGCAAAAGAAAAGGATATTGATCAACTGGAAGGAGTCTATATTGCAGAAGTTCGTGAAGACGGTGCAGCCAAATTAGCAGGAATTCAGGCCGGTGATATTATTCTGTCTGTAAATGGTGTGCTTGTTAATAGTCCCGGTGAATTACAGGAACAGGTTAGCAGATACAGACCCAATGATAAGGTGGTTGTTGAAATAAAAAGAAATGGCAAAACGAAACAATTTGATGTTACTTTACGTAACCTGCAAGGGAAAACAAGTTATGTATCTGCCGGCAATTTTGATACCGTTTTAGGTGCCCGATTTGAAAACCTTGAAAAAAATGAGAAAAACAGATTGGGAGTAAAATACGGAGTGAGAGTAGCGGAATTAAAATCCGGAAAACTAAGAGCAGAAGGAGTCAAAGAAGGTTTTATTATTACCCAGATAAATAATAAACCAGTATATACTGTAGATGATTTATATAAAATTATTAAAGGAACGGATGGTGGTGTGTATATTGAAGGAATATACCCCAATGGAGTGATACAGTATTATGCATTTGGACTGGAGTAGAATTTCAAGTATACTATCAAAAGAAAGGCTTGCAATTTTGCAAGCCTTTTTGTTTACAAGCCTGCGAGGCTTATAAATATTGAATTTAAATAAAATATAATCTAAATTCGCGATAAATTTTAGAAGGAGTATGAGACAGCTAAAGATCACAAAATCAATTACAAATCGTGAAAGTGCTTCATTAGATAAGTATTTACAGGAAATAGGTAAGGAAGGTTTAATTACTGTTGAAGAAGAAGTGGAACTTGCACAGAGAATAAAGAAAGGTGACAGAACTGCCCTGGAAAAACTTACACGGGCTAACCTTCGTTTTGTTGTATCCGTAGCAAAGCAATATCAAAATCAGGGACTTAGTTTGCCTGATCTGATCAATGAAGGAAATCTTGGTCTTATAAAGGCAGCTGAAAAGTTTGATGAAACAAGGGGATTTAAGTTTATTTCATATGCTGTGTGGTGGATCAGACAGTCTATTCTTCAGGCATTGGCAGAACAATCAAGAATTGTGCGTCTTCCGCTGAATCAGGTCGGATCATTAAACAAAATAAATAAAGCATTCTCAAAATTTGAGCAGGAATATGAACGTACTCCAACACCAGAGGAACTTGCCGAAACACTTGAATTACCTAAGGAAAAGGTCTCTGACACATTGCGGGTTTCGGGAAGACATGTATCGGTAGATGCTCCGTTTGCTGATGGTGAAGACAACAGCCTTCTTGATATTCTTGTAAATAATGATTCTCCAAAAGCCGACAAAACACTTCTCTGCGAATCACTCACACGTGAAATTGAAAGAGCATTAGCTACATTAACTGATCGTGAACGGGATATTGTTCGTTTGTTTTTTGGCATTGGTTGCCAGGAAATGACTCTTGAAGAGATCGGAGAGAGATTTGGGCTCACCAGGGAACGTGTAAGACAAATTAAAGAAAAGGCAATAAGGAGACTTCGTCATACTTCAAGGAGCAAATTGCTTAAGACTTATTTGGGATAGACTAAAACAAGAACACACCAATATACAATAAGGGAGTTGTCTCAAAAGTTGAAAATTCGCCACCAAGACACTAAATTCACGAAATACTCATAAAGTTATATATAATTGAATATCAGAGTTTTGTGAATTCTTTGAGTCTTCGGGACTTCGTGGCTATCTTAAAATATTTACCTTTTGA
>JAFGQO010000046.1 GCA_016935615.1 Bacteroidales bacterium | reverse complement strand
TAGAAATAAAACAATAAATATAACTCATAATCAGAGTGAGAGTTTGGAGCGAGAGCGAGACGCAATTACTCTGATTTTTTATTCAGAAGTACGCGATACAATCGCACGCCAGCAGAGGGGGGCAGTCAATTCCGCGCCAGCAACGGGAGCACCGTTTTTAATCTTTCACACACCTAACACATAGTCCTGTGGATTTATATGTATAATTTTCAGAAAGCACATGATCAAAACAATAACCTAAATAGTAATGACATGCATTCGTAGTATTTTCACTTTCAGTAGCACTCCACCAGTGACTCCATAAACTGTCGCCATAGAATTCACCGTATACTTCAGGATTATAATCACTGTAACCTCTTCGTTTACCAGCCGGTACAGCAGAAAAACCTGAACTATTGTTAGAGGTTTGATCATGTCCAATATCTCCTGGTTCATCAGAATACTTCCAGCCAGAAGTATCAGCAAGAGATTTTGCAATATCTCTGCCTATGCCATAATAACCATATAAATTTTCAACAAGATAATCAAAAAGCTCTAGCCATTCTTCATTGTTTGGCACATGCCATCCATTTGGACATACTCCTTGGACTTTTTTTGAGCTAATATCCTCACCTGATGTAATATTCATTACTGCCGGCCAAGTATATAAAGCACCATATGTATTTGCATTAATACTTTTATTATCATACCAGCAATATGCTTTATCAGTAGTTTTTAATTTTGCCCAATCTGTTTTTTCTTCAACCTTTGGTATAGACGTTCCATCGGCATATTTTGTAGCACGAAGGTTTTCAGTCATCCAAATTTGTTCACCGATTTTTATCCACTTATATGAATTATTATCACGAGGATCAATGAAAACGCCAGCAGTATCTTCTTTGAAACTAATATCCTCATCAATATCATCCTTTTGACAACTATTTATAAGAATTATTATACTTGAAATAAGTATTAATTGTAAATAAAAAAATTTCATTGTATTTTATTATATCATATTCGTTGCAATATAAAAAATAGAATATACATATACAAGTGTATTAGCCCCATAAATAGTTTGACGAAAAATCCCCCTGCTAAGTGTAGTTTAACAATAAAACGGAATACAATTCTGCGCCAGCAAAGATGCACCCCGATCTCAACTCATCAACTCATCAAATAAGCCAATAACCCAACTACCCACTGCGTCCGACGAAGCCCTGGCGAAGGCGGAACCTGCTTTATTCCTCCACCGGCCTGCGAACCGGTCTTTCGTCCAGGTTCCTTACCTGTTCTCTGGATAGTTCGATCTTTTTGGTGATGGTATTCAGTCTTTGAAGGTTCTCGGGGAAGTGCACATTCATTTGCTTCATAGAATTCACGTCTTCTTCGATCTGGACAAGGGCCTCATTGTATTGATCGGCCTTTTTCAAAGCGATTTCTCTTTCTACATAGGCTACTTCCTTTTGTTCTTCTGCCACAGCGGCTATTTCAGTGGCTTCTTTCTCTCCTTCAATAGCATCCTTTTTTGCCTGGTTCTCAAGGTATGTTTGTCCCCAGGATACCAGTGCCAGTAAAACAGAAATAATGGGTATCCCTATGTGAACAAACCTGCCAAGGTAAGTTTGATAGGAACCACATTTATCGCATTTTTTGGCATCGTCTTCAATGTCTTGTTTACATAATCTGCATTTTTTCATGGTATTATAAATTTTGGTGATTGAGTGAATAAATTAAACTTCCTGTTAACGAATATTCTAAATTACTTCAATTTACCCATTGAAGTCAAACAAAAATTGATTTTATAATTTCTCAAACTGCTTTCTGAATTCTGTAGGAGTTTTCCCGCAATGATTTTTGAATTGCTTGTTGAAATGACTGAGATTGTTAAAACCGCAATCGTAACTGATATCTGTGATATGCAGATCGGTATTCATTAGCATTTTACATGCATAGTCGGTTTTGATCTTGTTTACATATTCAAAAATGGTTGTTCCCGTAAGGGTCTTAAAGAACCGGCATACGGAACCGGGGGCCATATTTACAAGACCGGCAATGGAATTCAGATCAATGTCTTCGCGGTAGTTTTTCATCAGGTATTCATGAATTTTGATGATCCGTTCGTTCTTTGATTCAAACCTGGTTTTCATGTAATCTTCACTTGCAAGCATTTCCAGTGAATTGCTGCCACCGATGATCTTCATGATCCTGTAAAAGTTTATAAGGCGTGTGAATTTATCGAGATAAGGAAGCTGTAACATGATCTCACTGACTTCCATTAAAGTATCTCCCGTAATTTTTATTCCTCTTTCCGATAGCAACATGGCTTTTCTGACCTGTGTAAATTCCGGAAGTGATATCAATGGCGGAGGTACGATCGTTTCGTTAAACAACATGTAGACTGATTCAAGGGTTCTTCCGGACGAAAAATTTATCTCAGGATTTTCCGGGATCCAAACATGGGGAAGACGCGGACCAATGAATATTAAATCACCAGGATAAAATTCTTCAATGGAATCACCTACAATCCTTTTTCCTGTTCCTTCGGTTATAAAGCTCAGTTCATATTCCTGGTGATAATGCCAGATGCTTTTGTCAATGGTATCCTGAAAAACACCAATGAAAAATGATTCGTCAGGCTTCATCTTTATTTGTTCAAGGATCTCTGTCATCTAATCTTATTTTGTATAAATATATCAATTATGTTAAAATAGCATCAGAATAGGTTAATAAAGTTGTAGTATATCAGATTTCACAGGGATAACTTTGGGCTCCCAGGAAATCGCAGAAAATAATGGAATCTATAATCACAAAAATTTCAGAATGTGTGGAACTGGGGAAAGTGGATATAAATTCTCCTTTTCCTCCCCAGTTTAAAGGTCGGATTGGAGCTTATGAGTTAACTTCACAGGCACTTCAGGAAGGGATCTCTCCGGAAGCCATTCTTTCCGAAGCACTGATTCCTGCCATGGAAAAAGTGGGTCAAAAATTTTCAGAGAAAAAAATTTTTGTTCCTCAGATGCTGATAGCAGCAAAAGCAATGAGCGCAGCAATGTCTCACCTGAAACCTTATTTTCAGTCGGGGGATGTGAAAACAAGAGGTACTTTAATTATTGGCACTGTTCTTGGCGATTTGCATGATATCGGGAAAAATCTTGTCTCCATGATGATCGAAGGCGGAGGATGGACCATTGTTGATCTCGGGGTAGATGTACCGGCTGAAAAATTTATGCGTGCCATAAATGAAAATCCTCATGCCGTTGTCGGATTGTCTGCTTTATTGACTACGACTATGTCCAATATGGAAAAAATCGTAGCCGAGATCAAAACCTCTCATAAAGACACAAAAATACTTGTTGGCGGAGCTCCTGTGAATACTGATTTTTGTACCCGGATAGGGGCGGATCATTATTCTCCCGATCCCCAGGGAGCGGTGGATTATTTGAAAAAATATATTGCCTGACCCGTTGGATTTTCTGGGATCTGCTTTAATATCCTTTGTTTTTTAATGGTGACGATTGTCACTTGTAAGCGGTGATATTCATCACCAAAATAGAGTATTTCGTTACAAAATTTCAGTGACCAGTCAAGTATTGGGAACACTATTTAAGAACTGGCAGTATACCCTGGTGAAGTGAAATCAAATATATGTCTGCAATGAAAAAAGTGTTTCTTATCCTATTGATTATATTGTCTTCCATGATGGTATATTCAAAGGACAATCCGGAAAACAAAACGAAGGGAACCGACACGAAAGTAATAATCAATCATACGATGATCGAAAATTTCAATGCTGTTGAGTATGATGAGCAAACAATAACTTTTTTCGATCTGATCGGAACCTGCTCGCTCGATGAGGTGAAATTAATATACCATGCATATCAACATGGAGATAGCAGGATTTGTAACCAGGAAGTGCTCAATGAAAAACTTACGGAATTGCAGTCTATGACTGAAAACCCTGCACAGGAGGTTAAGAAAATGCAGTTCTATACCGTTAAGTAAATTGAACCATTGATCAGCTAAACCGGATATACTCTATCCGGTTTTTTTATGTCTTATGAGATCATTGTGTTTACAATTCTGTTGTTATTCGGAATGAAAAACAGTCGCTTTCTTTGCCGTACGGGTTATGCCAATTTCACTTTCAAAGATCTCTTTTCCCCACCAGGTGAGAGTTTTCCAATCTTCATATTCAGCAAGATCAAGCCATTTGTTTGCTTCATTGTTGCCGGTCCATGACCATGGAATATACCCTATGCCGAGTTCCTGGCATTTGCGAAGTATTGCAGTATGATCCACAACACATTTCAGGTTGTTTTTCCCCTCGTTATAATTGTAGCCGAACTCTCCGATGATCAATGGTATTTTTTCAGCATGAACCTTTTGCAGTTCGGTTTCAATTTTTTTTGCATCATTCCATGAATAATACATGTGAACCGAAAAAAGCAGGTTTTTTTCCGGATCATGCCCGGTCAGTTCATCTGCGTACTCGCAGATGGCATAAATATCCTGTCCCCAGCCGGGGGCATCGATGACGATGGTAGTTTTGTACCCGGCAGATCGCAACGAATCAATTGCCTGTATGTAACCGGTTTTCCAGTAATCTCCCTTCATGGTATGATCTCCCCATTCATTGGCTATGTTCAGCAAAAGATATTTTTCGTATTGCAAAAGGATCTTTTTAATATCATCACGCATGAAGTAATTTACCAACTCCATTAATTTATGGATTGTTTTATTCCCTGTTCCATCGTGCAGTTCCACCATGGGGATCATCTCCAATCTGATACAACGGTCAATTGCTTTTTTAAGATCCTTCGCTTTGCCATCCGATTCCCATACGATCCTGACACAATTGACATTCAGTTCCGCAAGACGATCAAGCGATTTCAGGGATTCTTTAAGAAACCAGACATGCGGGTGATTTACTCCGCGAATGATAAATTCCTTCCCGTTTGCATCCAGCAACTTTCCTTCGGAAACAGTAAAGGTCTGAGCATAGTTGGTGGTGGCATAAACACATACCAGGGAAGAAAAAAGAATTCTGACCAGGCATATTTTGTACATCATGTTACAATTAAATGGCCCTAAAAGATAGCAATTAATTCTGCAAAGTAATTTTAAAAATTTAAAAATACGGAACAGGGAATAGTCTTTCAAATTTTACCTTTGTATAAAAATCTGTATGTAATTATTCTGCAGTACGAACCATAGTAAGATCCTTATGAAAAAAGTTATTACTTCGGAAAGGATTCCCGTTAAACTCTGGCTGGATAGCATGGAGGAAGGAGCGATGCAACAGGCCAGGAACATTGCCAATTTGCCTTTTGCATTTCGTCATATAGCCATCATGCCCGATGCGCATGAAGGCTACGGAATGCCCATTGGCGGGGTGATGGCTGCTGAAAATACAATTGTCCCGAATGCCGTAGGTGTGGATATCGGGTGCGGAATGTGTGCGGTAAAAACATCTCTCGATGCCATACAGGAAAAACAGTTAAAGAAATTAATGAGTGAAATACGGAAGCTGGTTCCCCTGGGATTTAAACATCACAAACAAAAGCAGGATATCTCCCTGATGCCTTCATCAGGCAATCTGTTTGCCAATGGTATTGTCGACCAGGAGTTTGAAAATGCCCGGGAGCAGATCGGCACTTTGGGGGGAGGGAATCATTTTATCGAAATACAGAAGGGATCCGACGGGCACATCTGGATCATGGTACATTCCGGAAGCAGGAACATAGGTCACAAAGTCGCGGCATACTATAACCAGACAGCAAAAATGCTTAATGAACAATGGCATAGTGATGTCCCCCGATCGGTTGACCTCGCGTTTCTGCCGGTTGAAGTGCCGGAAGCCAAACAGTACATGGCTGAAATGCAGTATTGCGTCGATTTTGCCTTTGCCAACCGGAAACTGATGATACGGAATATACAATCGGTATTTCATGATGAATTCGGACAGGATTATTCAGAACTGCGTTTCATTAATATCGCACACAATTATGCTGCCAGGGAAAATCATTTCGGAAAAAATGTGCTGGTGCACCGGAAGGGGGCAACAAGTGCTAAGGAAGGGGAACAGGGGATCATACCCGGTTCGCAGGGCACGAAGAGTTATATTGTGCGGGGATTGGGGAATAAAGAAAGTTTTACCAGCAGTTCGCACGGTGCGGGAAGGGTGATGGGAAGAAAGCAGGCCCAGCGGACACTTGATCTGAAGGAAGAAAAAGAAAAACTGGACAAGCTGGGGATTATTCATGCAATCAGGCACCAAAGCGACCTGGATGAAGCCCCCGGCGCATACAAAGACATCGATGAGGTGATGAAAAACCAGGATGACCTGGTGGAAATACAGGTAGAGCTGACACCCCTGGCTGTTATTAAAGGATAGTGTCTGAAGAAAGAAACTGGCTGAAAAGCAAATAAAATAATATAAAGAATAGGTTTTTTACTCTGTGTAACTTCGTGTCTGTTCTGTGAATCTCTGTGGCAGAGCAATTTAAGTTATACCACAAAGTTGCACAGAGCAAACACAGAGCCACACAAAGACTTTTCAGACAACCTCTTTCTGAGATGATTGGTTATTGAAATCATTACTCGCCATGAATAAATGCACATCCATTCGGACTTATGCCGCATTCATACGATCCCAGTTCCAAACCTTCGGTTGAATACCTGGTCAGGATCCCCGCAGAAGTATAGGAAGGGGCGTAGGTCACAAAAAGTTCATTGGTATTCGGATCAATATTGAGACCATAGGCATAGCCGTCAACAATTTTAACCGGCATTTCAGGATCAGGATTTACTTCAAGACTATAAATTCCGGCAAAGGTATAACCACCTCCAAAATACAATACCCCTGAATCGTCAATTTCGAGATGCATTGGATGTTCTGTATCAAAAAGTGTTTGTTCCGTTACAACAAGATCGGTTTCCGTATCAATTTTATACAGTTTCGATGCTGTTTCTTCAAGAATGGGATAAGGGTCTTCGGGGCCGTAGATAATTTTTCCGAAACAAAGTACCCAGATGTCTCCCTGAGGATCTGCAACCAGATCAACCGGGGCATATTTTACTTCGATATTCCTGATAACCTGATTCGTATTCAGGTTAACAACAGTGATCAAAGAATCAACTCCCCAGCCACCGGAGTTGGCTATATAGAGTTTGTCGTTTTGAATGATCATTTTATCAGGGCCGGATGCGGCTGTGATCGATCCGGTGATTTCATTTGTATTCAGATCGACCGTTTTCACTGAATTGTCTCCCCAGCAACTTATGTATCCGGTACTTTCTTTGGCAACCAGGTATCTTGGCATTGAAACACCGGTAATGACTCCTTTTTCTGCAAAATCAGCCGCATTAACTATTTCAACCTTACCGGAATTATTTACAACAAGGTAAACATTTGTATCATGCACTGTAACAGATTGCAATACATCTCCGACAGAACGATCATTCACATTTTGGAAAACAGTATTGTACGTACTATCTGTCTGGTAATTGTAAAAACTAACAGATGCATTTCCTGAGCCAAAACTTCCTTCGCAGGAAATAAATGCTCCGTTTGGAATTGTATCGCCGGGTTCAATATCCGGTATAAATTCCTCCGGATCTTCATTGCAGGAAAACAAACTACATAAAGAAATAAGCAATAAAACAACGAGAGCTGAAAAAATTTTTTTTGACATAGTGATTTGGATTATTGGTTAAACAAAAATTTAATACCGAAAATATATTGGCGTAACGGAGTAGCGTATGAGTGTTTTATTTCGTATTCAGTATTCCACAGGTTATTAATTTTAGCAAAGGCCACAATCCTGATCTTTGGATGTATCGGGATTGTATACTGTTGTATGAGATTGCCGATTGTGTAAGCATCAAGTGTACCTCCCGCATGATCAAAATTTCGTTTGCCTGCAAAATTCTGGGTATATTCGGTAAGAAAACTCTTGTAGGTAATGATTATGCTGCCATATCCCTGATGTTTCGGTATATAGAACATTTGCCTGCCTGGCTGTATACTTTCTTCGCTTGATTTCAGCACTTCGGCCGACGTATAACCATATCGTCCTTTCAATGTTAATTTTATCCGGCTGATTTTTGCTGTGGCACAGGCATCGAATTCAATGCCTTTGGTTACTCCTTCCATAATGTTTTGAGGCTTCCATATATCGTTGCTATCCGCAAGCCATTGAATCCAGTTTGAAATAGTATTCTGAAACAATACTACACTTGTATTGAGAAGGAAATTATTTCCCTTGAGGGTATGATATATACCTGTTTCATATGACCATCCTGTTTCGGGCAGCAGATCGGGATTTCCCTCTGAAAAGCCATCATATTCCCAGTATAGGTTATTGAAAGTGGGCAATGTGTAATTTTTTGAAAGACTGCCTTTAAAGTGTAATTCTGAAAATAGCTTCAGATCAAGTCCAAAAGAATATACAAGAGGGATGAAATTGCCATCGGCATGTTCTTTGCGCACATTGGCAACAATTGATATATGTTGGTTCTTGCAGAGAATGGAAAATACAGGACTGATAATATTCCTTGTTTTCCACCCGTTATAATATTCTGATAATCCTCTTTCATTCTTATACTCTAATACAAATCCGAGTTTCAGGCTTGAGAAAAGGTCATAGGAAAATTCCCCGATATTTACGCTGCTAAAAGATTTGTTATCCGTCACCGGCGGATCTAAACGCGGATCTTCATAAAGAATCTGATTGTAAAAACCTCCGGTTTGAATTTTTACTTTTAGCCTGGTTCCAAAGTATTTGTAATACATGGAATACATCATGTTTCTGTCTTTTTGATTGCTTACCCCGGGGTCATAATTGCTCATAAGCGAGGGGACTTCACTGTGGTGTTGCAACAACCATAAATCGGTTCCGATCATCGATTTTCCGGAAAGAATTATTTTGTTCGACTGTGCAATACCGAATTGACTATAGCTGGCGTGTTCCTGTCTTTCATATGGGTCATTCGCTTTTTCGGTATTGCGATAGTCAAAATCATTCTTGTTATTATGAACAAAGAATTTCAGTGAACTTGCCCATCTTTTTCCGCTATAACTGATTTTAGCCGATTGAATATTATCGCTGATACCGAAACTGCTACTTTCGGCATATGGATGATTGATTCCCGCATAGGTGGAAATATCAGCCTGGAGTCCGCCGTCCAGGTGTAAGACATCCAACATATGAATCCCCCCGGTAGCAGTTCCTGATCCAAACAGTGTGGTGCTTCCTCCGTATTGAATGTATGCCTTGTCGATAAAACTGACCGGCAAAGTGGAAAAATTTACTTCACCAAGCATGGGACTCTGAATGTTGATCCCATTCCAGATCACTGAAGCATGATGAGAACCTCCGCCACGAAGAGAAATACCTGCAACACCACCCGGGCCGTATGTTTTTACAGATACCAGCGACTGGCAAGCAAGTAATTCGGCAAGAGATTGTGACTGGTAATTTTGAAGGACCTGTGAATCAATTTGCTGAACAGACGAGCCGATGAGGTACTGTTCAAGACGATCTGCCCTTATCTGAATTTCAGGTATGCTATGGATCGAATCCGTAATACCGGCATAGGCACTCAAAAAATGCCATGATGCCAACAAGATAGCCGGGAATATTTTTTGTATACAATTCATTACAAATGATTTACTAAACAATCATTTGTAACTTTGGGTTAAGAAGAGTTTTCAGATTGTTTTTCAGGCAATCATTACTCAGCTTTTTTCCCGAAAGCTACATAATGAGATCATCGAATGGCAGGTCTTCTGACTTACTCCCTTTCAGGTGCCTTCCCATCATACCCTTCGAAGCCTTGGCGAAGGAGGGTCAATCGAATTTTGTAAGGATTTTTTTGATTGCCCGATATCCCTGGCTTCCGGTAACAACAGTGGCAGGATAGCCTGTAAGTATTGGAGATTACAGCAGCGGGAACTGTTCAGGAATTGTCCGCAAAATGACTCACCTGATTCCCTCTTCAGCTTTTTTCAATAACAAGAAAAAAGCACCATTCTTTGTACAAGTTTAGATGAAAAAAATGATTTTACAAAATATAAAATGACGCGGGCAGAAAGATTTTAAAAATTTGCGTATGAAAATTTTCTGTAATAGCGGGATTTCAGGTATTTTTATCAATACAAGTTAAATTATGTCAGACAGGACAAGAGGAATAAAGATAGCTTCCTGGATATGCATTATCGGGAATGCTCTTTTGGCAATATTTAAGATTGCTGCAGGATATTTATCTGAAAGTCTATCGGTTGTGGCTGACGGCATTGATTCAAGCGGTGATGTCCTCGTGTCACTGATCACTTTGTATATTGCCTCTTTGCTGACAAGACCTCCAAACATTAAATTTCCTTATGGTTATGGTAAAGCTGAAGCAAATGCTACAATTGCAGTATCATTCATTATTTTCTTTGCAGGCGCACAACTTACCATTTCGTCCGTAAAACGACTTCTTGAAGGAAGCTTTGGTGAAATGCCGGGGAATCTGGCAATAATTGCTGTTGTGGTTTCAATAGTTGTAAAAATTCTTTTGGCCCGGTATCAGATGTATGTAGGGAGGAAAACACATAGTAGTATGCTTATCGCAAATGCCAAAAACATGCAGGGTGATGTTGTGATTTCCAGTTCTGTGCTGGTTGGATTGATATGTACGTATTTTTTACACATGCCTGTTTTGGATAAGATTATAGCTTCATTTGTTGGCTTATGGGTGATGTGGGTTGCCATAAAAATCTTCATTGAAACCAATCTTGAATTGATGGATGGAAATATTGAAAGATCAATTTATGAGAAGGTATTTCATATCGTGGAATCAACCCCGGAAGTCAGAAATCCCCACCGGATGAGAATCAGAAGGGCCGGACATAAACTTATGATCAATATTGATATTGAACTGAAAGGAAGTATGAGCCTGAATTATGCTCATAAAATTTCACACCAGGTAGAGAAAAACATAAAAGATAAACTTGATCAGGAAGTATTTGATGTCGTGATTCATATTGAACCTTATGGTGATAAGATTGCTGAGGAAAACATTGGAATATCAAAAGAGATCTTAAAAGATAAGAATGGAAAATAATCTATAAGAAATTATTGATAAGATCGAGAAGCACAGGAGGGTCGTAAGGTTTTGAAATGTAGCCATCGCAACCGGTTTCCAGACTTTTCTTTTTTTCTTTTGCCATGGTATAAGCTGTTTGAGCGATTACCGGCAAAGCCGGGCGCAGCAATTTTATTTTTCTTGTGGCTTCATACCCATCCATTTCAGGCATCATAAGATCCATCAGGACCAGGTTAATTTCAGAGTGTTTTTGAATACATTCATAAGCTTGTTTCCCATTGCTGGCTTCCAGTATTTTTGCTCCGGTACGTTTAATGATTTCGCTTAAAAAAATGAAATTGTTTTGTTCATCTTCAACGATGAGAATGGTTTTATTTCGCCAATCGTAAGAGGGGAAAATCCTTCTTTTTGGCTTTGGCTTTTTTTGTTTTACAGGTTTTATATCCTCAGTGTCAAAATAGGGCAATGTAAAATTAAAGGTTGAACCTTTGGATAACTGACTATGAACCCAGATTTTGCCCCCCATTAATGTAACAAGTTGTTTTGCTATGTATAGTCCTAAACCGGCACCGCGATATAGTTTGGAATTGTCGTCTTCAATTTTACTGAAACGATCAAAGATAAACTCCGATTTATCTGAAGGAATGCCGATACCGGTATCTTCAATAAAAAACTGTAACATATCGGGTTCTTTGTCATACTCTGTATTGTAATGGGGGATGAAACCGAATTTAATACTGCCCTTTTCGGTGTATTTCAGTGCATTCCCTATCAATGAATGCATAATCTGACTGAACCGGAATGGATCGGAATATATTATATATTCTTTATCTTCCGGTTTAATACTTAGAATTATCCTAATGTTTTTTGATTTAAGTTCCTCTATTTCTCTGGTATAATGTTCATAGAGTTCCCGCAGGGCAATATTAACTGAAAAATTGGTTTTCATTATTTCCATCTGACCAGCATGTATCTTTGACATATCAAGGATATTATCAATAAGATATAATAATGCCTGACAGTTTTTGTAAATTCTGGATGTGTATTTTCTTTTATCCGATTCCGGGATTTTATTTTCATTTAGCAATGCGGCAAATCCCATGATCGCATTCATCGGGGTTCGTATTTCGTGCGACATATTTTCCAGAAAAGAAGTTTTGAGCTGGTCAGATTCTTCGGCTTTTTCTTTGGCAAATTTCAAATCGTTTGTTCTTAAAGCAACAATTTTTTCCAAATGATGCCGGTGCTTTTCCAGTTCAATGGTTTGTTTTTGAATTAACTTGTTTTGTTCATGGGATAAATCGACTTGTTTTGAAAGTTTTTCTTTATGAAGTTGTATTTCTTTTTCCTGTTCATCAATTTTTTTATTTTTTTCTTCCAGCATAGATCTTAGTTCAATGCGATGTTTTTTTATTCTTTTTGTTCGAAGGAAGAAGAACAGAATAATAGAGATAAGCAGGACCAATTCGAAAATGAAGAGGCAATTGTTAATCGTTGAAGACATTAAAATTTTTGTTTGAGATACATCGGTAAAGGTTGGAAATAGTATATAGAAAACAAACCGGGGTGGGAGAAAAACAAAAAGAAAAAACTTCTTATAAATTGTTTCTATAATGATTGATGCATTATTTTGCATATTGTCATTGAAGTTGTGCCTGAAAAAAAATCTGGCTACTATTTGCCGGAAAACTCATAAACATGAATCGGCCCTTTAATAAAGTTAATGAAATCCTTTAATAAATTGAAATTCATTTGTTTTAATTTTGGCACTGATGTTTTGTCTAATAACACATAAAGCAAAGGCTGATGTTATATAAATCTGATAATTCGTTATTTATTCCTATAAAAAAATGTTATTAAATAAGAATACAAAAATGGCCGAGGTAATTCATACGAATTACCTGTTGTTGCCCATACTGGAAAGATTTGATATTCCATTGGGTTTTGGTGAGAAGTCGATATTGGAAGTATGTACAGATCATAAGGTAAATGTCGAGTTCTTTCTGGAAATTATCAATTCATTTCATGATCATAATTATTTTCCTGAAGTGCAATTGCGATCATTTCCATTGCATCTTATCATTCAATATATTCAGAAATCACATAACTATTATTTATATACCAAAATCCCTCAGATTGAAGATCTTATTCAACAACTTAAATCTTTGTATAAGGAATCACAGAAAGAACAAATTGTGTTAATAGAAAAATTTTTCCAGGAATACAAAGAGGAAATATTCATACATATACAGAATGAGGAAAATGATATATTCCCCTATATTTCAACAATTGATCAGGCGATTTTACAAAAAAGAATTGATGAGAAGATTAAAAAGATGGTACATGAAAAATCGATCAAATATTTTATTGATACGCACACCAATATTGAGGATAAACTTTACGATTTAAAGAATATCATTATTAAATATCTGCCCCCGGCAAAGGATAACTCAATTTCTCATGCACTTCTTTTTGAATTGTTTCGTCTCGAGCGTGATTTAAATGATCATGCCCGTATTGAAGATAAAGTGCTGGCACCGAAAGTTCAATTTCTCGAATCTCAAATTCTGGGCAAATAACAATGAATGTTGCCACAACCATACTGTATATACGAAATCCTATGATGAGAAGAGGATTGATACAATTGATAACTTCTGTATGCAACGATGTCGGTTTCCTGTTTTGTGATGAGTTTAATGATATTTTTCAATACAAACAAAAAGATGTTCCGGTACTTATTGTGGATCAAAAGCTTATTCCCGATCCATGCATTTATTGTCTCGATAAAATAAAGAATTCGTTTTCTGAAAGCAAACTTGTTATGATAGCAGATGAAAAAATTCCGGACAATGCGTGCCCTTATTTTGATGAGATCATAACTGCAGATAATACTGAAAATGTGATTTTATCGAAATTATTTAAAGTTTATAATGATATCCGGTCAGGAGGAAGTGATCCGGCATCAAACAGTCAGTTAAGTGAACGCGAAAAAGAAATTCTGAAATTGGTAGCCCTGGGATTTACCAATAAAGAAATTGGAGAGAAGCTTTTTATAAGTTCACACACAGTAATTGCCCACAGAAAAAACATTACAGCCAAGCTTGGTATTAAAACAATTGCCGGATTAACAGTTTATGCTGTTTTGAACCGGATTATTTCATCGGAAGAACTAAAAAAATAACTCTGCTCCGCATTAATAATTCATTTGGTTATTTTCAGAAAACTTAAACACCTTGAACAGGTACAAAAGCAAAGGAATTACAACCGCTAATCCTGCCACAAGTGCCAGCGTCATCATCTGCAGGGTCTTATCAGGAGCAGCGGTATTGTATATAGTAAGTGGAGACGAGTTTTTAAGGTTCACAAGAACAGGGTATTGAGTACCGAACCACCCCATAATTATTGAAGTAATTTGTGCACCGGCCACCAATCTTGTTCTGTTCTTCTTTTTTTTATTTAAACTTCGGATTAACAAGGGAATCAGAACAGTGGCTGAAACAACACATGCTATGCTGATCCACGAATTCATATATTTCTGAAAGAGATGAATGCCCTCCAGTTCTGCAGCAACAAATACAAATGCTCCTGATATTACAATGGCAAAGAGCAGTATTTTTGCATACCGGATAAATTTCAATTCTGATTTTTGTTCGTCTGTCTCTCCGGCAAGGTAAACAGAGGCAAGAAAAGCAAATAACAACACAATAAAAATACCCAGAAAGAAGGAAAACAAATTTAGCCAGGGATCAACAAAAAGTTTGTAAAATGAGAGAGAAGGATCGATAGAAAGCTTTCCTGAAATTACCGCACCGAGAGTAACTCCGAGAAAGAAGGGAGTTAACACACTGAATAATTTGAACAGGAAGGTATATATTTCATGAGAACGGTCCCTGTAAGGATCATAATACCTGAAAGCAAATGCAGTGCCTCTGAAAATAATGCCAAGAAGTACCATCATAATTGGTATATGCAGATACATTGACACTGTTGAATAAACTTCCGGGAATGCATTGAACATTACAACAATTACGACAATTAACCAGATATGATTTGCTTCCCATACCGGGGCTATTGCCTTTGAAATAATGTTTGTATACTTATTCCCCGTAAATATTTCAATGATTCCGGCTCCAAAATCTGCTCCTCCAAGTAAAACATAAAGCACCAGGGAAAGACCTATAAATACAACAGCCAGTTCGATCATGATTGTTCAATTAAAAGAATTATGAATTAGTTAGATTTTCATGCACATATCGTATTTGTCTTCTCATTAAATAAACGGACAACAATGATAATATCAGATATACGAGCGAAATCAATACCAATGGAAAAACAATACCGGGCATTTGAGTCAATGCTTCTTCGGTACGCATTATCCTGTAAATAATCCAGGGTTGCCTGCCCAACTCAGTGACCATCCATCCGGTTTCAATGGCCAGAAATCCCAGAGGCATTGAAAATCCCAGTAAGCGAAGCCACCATGATGCGATCAAAGTGTTCTTCCATCGCCAGGAAAATGCAATAAATAAAATAGATATTGCCGCCATGATAAGACCAAATAATACCATCAATTGAAAGCTAATATGAGTAAGAAGAACCGGAGGCCATTCATCCGGAGGAAATTGATCGAGTCCTTTCACTTCAGCATTTGTTTTTCCAAATGCCAGAAAACTCAGAAAGCCGGGTATTTCAATAGCCATCCTGACTTCTTGTTCTTCTACATCCGGAATGCCTCCTATTAACAGGGGAGCATGTGCCTGTGTTTCAAACAGGGATTCCATGGCTGCCAGTTTTTCCGGTTGACGTTTTGCAACATTTTTTGCTGCAAAATCTCCGCTAATTGGCATAATAAGTGACGCAACAACTCCAAATGTGAGGGCAATTTTAACAGCTGATTTATGTAGTTCCGATGTTCTGTTCTTTAAAAGAAGGATGGCATGTAAACCGGCGACTCCGAATCCTGTAGCTGCAAATGCCGCAAAAACCATATGCGTCGATTGTGAAATCCATGCGGCATTAAACATAGCATCTACGGGATCAATATTTATTGCCCGACCGTTAATCCAATCAAAACCCTCCGGACTGTTCATCCAGCCATTGGCAGCAATCACAAAAAAACCCGAAGCAACTCCTGAAATCCCAATAAGAAGTCCTGAAGTCAGATGAACCCATTTGTTTAACATTTTCCATCCATAAAGAAACAAACCAAGAGCAATAGCCTCAACAAAAAATGCAGCTCCTTCCCAGGAAAAAGGCATTCCAATAATGGGCCCTGCATGTTTCATAAATTCAGGCCATAATAATCCGAGTTCAAATGAGAGAACTGTACCTGAAACAGCTCCAATAGCAAAAAAGATGGCTATGCCTCTTGACCATGCCCTGGTAAGCTGAAGATATACTTCTTTACCTGTGCGGATCCATTTGAGGTGTGCAACAAACATAAAGAAAGGTAAAGTCATTCCGATACTTGCATATACAATATGAAATGCCAGAGAAATGGCCATCTGATAGCGGGCAGCAAGTAAATCATTCATGATTCAGAAAGGCTTATTATTAAGTTCTGCCAGTGAAATTATTAAATATATTAAAATCAAAAAAAGTCAGGCATTAAAACTTATGGCAAAGAAAGGATTACTTCCGGGCACTTAAGCCAAAGATTGTTATTTTTGTGTATTCAAAGATTTGAAGAATATGTTTTTCTTTGGCGGATTTGGATCATTAATTTCTTGTACTATATACATTTCAGTAGTATGGATCTGTATATTGATTGGATACAGAAGTCAGCTGTTTTCTTTTTTATTGACAGGAAACAGGACTGAAAATATTTCCGTTGCTGGTGCAGGATCGGAAATTGCAGATCAGAAATACTATGTTCTGGATGTTAACAAACTTAAAGATGAAATTCCGGATAGTGATGCTACCGGCTATATCGCTTATACCAATTATAAAAAAGCAGATCATTTCATTACCAGGATTTTCCTGCTGCCAGGCAGAATTATGCAGAATGTTTTTGTTACCGGAAACCTTCTGCGGGCACCCCCTTTCCATTGGATTTCTTTCTCATTTTAGTTTTATCAATTCCGATATTCAGGCAAATTGATAATTTATGTCTTTTATTTATTCTATTTATTTTAATATTTAAAAAATGAAAAAATTATTCTATGTTTTATTCATGGGATCGTTGGCTATTATTGCTTGTAAGAAAGAAGCAGCTGAGGAGGAAAGCACTGTTGATATTTCGATGGGAACTGAGCAGGCACTGGATGTATACTACAGCTTTGTTAACGGTGTAATATCTTCCGCAGACAGGTCAGGATGGGAACTTGAGTTTTCAGTACCGCTTCGCACGGCTACGATCAGGATCAACGAAGGAGCAGGAGTTGAATTGTATAAAGTTGGAGATACTACTCTTTGGGGATCCATAGATACTTCCGGTATTGCAGGTTGGGAGCCTTTGTATAATGATGATTCAGACTGGATGAAAGGAGCTTTCAATCTGGATGCAGACGGGAATTTTAATTTTGGATGGGCATTTTACGATCATGCTAATACGTATAATGTGATCGGATTGTATGTTTATGTTATTAAGCTTTCGGATGGCTCTTATAAGAAGCTTTATATCAGAATGAGAATTGGACATACAGATACTTATGTATTGCGATGGGCAGACATTGACGGATCAAATCAGGTTGATACTACTTTTTCACCGGCTCCATATGCTGACACGAAGCATTTTATTCATTATTCGCTGATAAACCGGGAAATTGTGGAAATAGAGCCGGATAAAGATACCTGGGATCTGTTATTTACCAGGTACGTTGCCACACAAGATAATTCTTCAGGGTCAGATATTCATATTCCGGTAATGGGAGTTCTGATGAATAAAAGTCATCAGGGGGCAAAAGTTACAGGTATATCTTCTGCAGATGCACATTATTCTGATTCTGAAAGCGGATTCTCAAATCAGGCGGATATAATCGGATGGGATTGGAAAGATAGTTCAGGTACAAATCCGGATCCGGTTGTTGAGAATATGACCTATTTCATAAAGCTTTCGGGAGTTGGAGTTTACAAGATGTATTTTACACAATATTCAGATGAGGCTGAAGGTTCGCTAACATTCAGACAAATTAAAATTGAGTAACCGGAGTTATCATATGCATCGGGTATTGGCAAGAATTACATTGGTTTGCTTAATACTACTTGTGGTTTCCGCATGTGACCATGTGAATGCCCAAAAAGTGCATCTCAGTTTTAAAGATAAAGTGACAAATCAACCGGTTGAATTTGCAAATATCACTGTGAAGGTCATATCGGAAAAAATTTTGGAAAATACTATATCAGATCATGAAGGAAAGGCAACTATGGAGCACAAACTTCCTGTAGTTATTTCTGTTTCAAGTTTGGGATTTAAAACCTATATTGACACAATAAAAACACCGGGAGAACATGTTATTTTACTCTCACCGGAGTTTTATCAACTTGACCGGGTGATTGTAACAGGTCAGTTCAGGGCACAGCCGGTAGACAAATCCATTTACAAAATAGAAGTCCTTGACAGCAAACAGATCCATTTAAAAGCTGCCACAAATCTGGGGGATTTGTTGCGTAACGAACTGAATTTTCAGTATAGATCTGAAGGGATCTTTGGGGATTTTTTAAGCATCCAGGGATTATCGGGAGAATATATCAAAATACTGATCGATGGCATTCCTGTTACCGGAAGAGTTGCAGGCAAAATTGACCTGGGTCAGTTAACTCTCTGCAATATCGATCATGTTGAGGTGATTGAAGGACCTATGTCAGTTGTTTATGGCAGCAATGCATTGGCAGGAGCTATCAATATTGTTACTGCTGATCATTCGGAACAAAACATTATTGGGAATGCAAATGCATATTATGAATCCGTAGGAAAATACAACCTGGATATTGCAGCCTCAAAGAGAATAGGCAAGAGTATATTTTCTTTGCATGGTGCCCGGAATTTTCATGCCGGATGGGGTCCTGTGGATACGTCGCGGTACAAAATATGGAAACCTAAGTTGCAATACCTTGCAGGTGGATCGTATACATATACATACAATGAATTGAAAATCAGATATATAACAGATTATATGAATGAGGAATTGCGTGATCCGGGGGAGTTGACCATTGAAAATCTTTATGAAAGCGCCCTGGATGCTTACCATTTTACCACACGATGGAACAACAGTCTCAGTATTGTCAATACGTTCAATGATGATTTCATATTGAATTTTCAGGGAGGGTATTCTTATTACAAGAAGCGTAAGTTAACTTATGTTAATGATCTTGTCAACCTCGATAAAACTCTTTCTGAAAATTCTGATTTACATGATACCATACAGTTCCATATGATTTCAGCACGTGTGTTTGTATCTAATATTGCGGGACATAAATTTGAATATCAAACAGGTGTTGATATAAACGATGAATCGGCAACCGGAAAACGTATCCGGGGGAACAAAAACATTGCCGATATTGCAGGGTTTATGAATTTTATTTACAAACCCCTGGATGTATTCTATATTCAGCCGGGCATACGTTTCATTTACAATTCAAAATTCAAAGCCCCTTTGGTTTATGCGATCAATTTGAAATACCAGCCTTACAGATTTACCTTCCGGGGATCATTTTCGCGGGGATTCAGACCTCCCTCCTTAAAACAATTGTACCTGGAATTTATTGACAGCAATCATGAGATTTTAGGGAATGAGGATCTGAACTCAGAAACCGGATACAACATCAAACTATCCGGGGAATATTCGCATTCAAAGGGGAAACAGAATTTTGATATTTCGCTCGACTTGTTTTACAATTCAATACAGAATGCAATTCAGCTGGCTGTGGATACTTCAGTACCGGGTGTTGGCAGCGGCAAATATTTTAACCTTGAAAGTGAAGATTTCATTACACAAGGATTTAAATTTATTTTGAAATATTACCTGTTTCCAAGATTTACTGTTCAATCGGGATTCATTATAACCGGCAGAAGCAAATTAGGTGTGAATCGGGAATTTGTTTACTCAACAGATATAACCGCTGCCATGCAGTATTTTAGTCCGAAATACAACTATGAGATAGGGGTCTTCTATAAATATTGTGATAACTACCTTGAATTTACAGGCAATTTTAATGAAGAAGGTGAACTAAGCGGAATGGCACAGCGTTCAATACAAGGATATCACATCATGGACCTAACGGTTTCAAAAACTTTCCGGAATCAGGGTATTACAATATCGGCGGGAATTAAAAATCTCTTCAATGTTACACTGGTTGATTCATCCGGCAGTTTATTTTTCCATGACAGCGGGAGCAATTCAACTGCCATTGGATACGGGCGTACATTATTTATTGGATTGCAATATACATTTGAAAAGTTATGATATCAATGAAATACTTTTGTAAATGCCTAGGATTGTTATTCATGTTCATATTTCCTGTAACATGTTTTGAGGAGGATGAAAGGGTTTTGCCATATCCTGGCGAAGTGATAACCATCTATGAAGATATAGAGATCTACCAGAGTTATTTTGATTTTGAAACAGGAAGAGTAGTATGTTCTCATGCAGCTGATTCATGGCAACTGGGATTTGAATGTGGAAATGAAGGCTGGCATATTTTAGTAAATTCGGGGGCAAACTGGTTTTTATGGAATTCACAACAGACTGATATTGATGCAGTATTGACCTATCCGGAAAATGATTTATGGACTTATGACAATCAATCTGCTTACCCCGATTCCACGGCAGTTGGCAACTGGGTCAATTTTCAGGGAGAAAACAGGACCTATACCAACGAAATTTATCTTTTAGGCCGGTATTCATCGGGGAATTACTCTGATCTTGTGAGACTCAGGTTTATTGAAGTGGAAAGTTCATATTATAGATTTATCTGCAAAGATGAAAGTGCCGAAGATACCGTTACGATTCACAAATCGGACACAGCCAATTTTGTGTATTATTCTTTTCATACACAATCGCAGATAGATATTGAACCTGATAAGCTAAAGTTTGATTTGATGTTCGGGCCTTATTACGATCTTGCTACCCAGTTTGGTCTTACGATTCCGTATCTTGTGCGTGGTGTGCTTCTTAATACAGGGTATACTACGGCTATTCTTGATTCAAGCAGATCGTATAACGAAATTGATTATGAGACACTGGGTAATTACCGTTTATCGGCAGAACGTGATATTATCGGATACCAATGGAAAGATGTAAGTGTGAACACATCGGCAGGAGTGGCTACCTATACAGTGAAGCCAAATTATACGTATGTTATCCGGACTTCAGATGATAAGTATTACAAACTTCGCTTTTTAAGTTTCAGCATTGATGGTATTTCAGGCCATCCGAGATTTGAATTCAAAGAGTTAAAACCTGTTATATAGAAGGCTCAAAAGTTCAGTTTTTCCTTCAGATTTTTAAACCCGCTTTTGCTTATTTTTACCGAAGGGCCTTCTTTAAGTTTGGCTATATAGCTGTCCTTCCCGTATGGTTCCAAACGTTCTACCTGGTCGAGCCTGATAATGTATGAACGATGCACACGCATAAAATCTTTGGGATTAAGATGTTGTTCAAAATATTTCATGGTTGCCTGCTTTAGATGTTTTCCCTCCGAAGTGTATATCATTACATAATCATCCTGGGCTTCGAGGTAACGGATCTTATCAACCGGGATAACATGAATTTTATGGTTTGATTTTACCACAACACGTTCAATGATCTCATCCAGCGGAATATGAGCAAGTTTATCAATATTTTTATCGGGAGGGATATTGTTATTGATCCGGTTCAGAGCTTTATCAAGAGAATCCAGGAGTCTTTCTTTGGAAAAAGGTTTCAGAAGATAATCTACTGCATTCAGTTCAAAGGCTTTTATGGCGTATTGATTAAAGGCTGTTGTAAAAATAATTTCCGGCTTTTCATCCAGAATTTCAAGCATCTCAAATCCATTTAACTTTGGCATTTGAATGTCCAAAAACACGAGATCAGGATTTAGATCCTGGATGGCCTTAATCCCTTCAAATCCATTCTCACATTCGGCAATGATTTCTATTTTATCGTTGTCTTTGAGATAATTCTTGATCAATTCTCTTCCAAGTTCTTCATCTTCTATGATAATTGCCTTAATTGTTTTCATAAGGATGTTGTTTTTCGGGCCTGTTTTTTCATAAAGTTAAAACTGTTTATACATCTTGTGGGAAAAACAAAGTAATGGTAAATGTATTTTCATTTTGAGAGATCTTCACCAGATCATCTCTGCCATATTGTATTTTCATTCTGCTTGTAACATTTCGTAATCCTATACCTTCTCCCTTTTTTGTTACAAAATCCGGATCGTAATCATTTTTAATCATTACTTCCAGCAAATTGTCTGAGCACTTGGATTTAATATATATATCGGATTGATCCGTACTTTCGTAAATTCCATATTTTACAGCATTCTCCATGAGCGGTTGCAGTATAAGCCCCGGCAATAAATATGTATTACAATTATCAGTAATATCTCTTGTGACATTTAATCTTTTGCCAAACCTGATCTTTTCAATTTTAAGGTACCTGTCAATGTTGTTCAGTTCTTTTTCAAATGTTGTCAGGGATTCATTTTTATGTGAAAGGGAGTATCTTAGAAAATCCGACAGATTGATCACCATATCCTGGGCTTTTTCAGGACTTATCATGGATAAAGAGCTGATGCTGTTCAGACTGTTGAATAGAAAATGAGGATTTATCTGAAATTTTAAAGAAGTAAGTTCGGATTCTTTTATCAATGCTTTCAACTCTGCCTCTCTGATCAGTTTTTCTTTGAAATTGTTGTAATAGATCAAAAAATAGTAGATGGAAGCTACTAAAACATAAAATAAAACACCAAGTCCTCCCCTCAAAGGCAAAGAATCGCTAAGGTGCTGTAAGTATTCTGAAGCATCCGGAAAAGCAGCCGACAGGATTAAAAAGGAAATCCATAACCACAGGCCCACAGCAAGTGATGCAGCAGCTAAATGATTTGTTAAAAAATTAAGCAGTTTATTTTTTTCGATATCTGTAAAATATACGGGATACCAGATGCCAATTCCAAAAAATGCAAAAAACAAATTAAACACAAAACTTTCAGAAACAGAAATAACGATTCCGAAGTCGTACAAATAACCAAGTATGAAAACGTGTAAAGCACATACAACAAACCAGATAATTATATACCCAATTAAGAACTGCCTGTTTTTCAGAATGGGGTGAAGCACGGTGGTTGAATAATTTAAATTATCAATGCATATTAATAGCTTTTTATCTCACCTCCACCAAAAATCAATATTCCTTTGATAATGAGCTCAGATGCGGGACTTGCATCATTATTTCTCGGAAGTATTCTGTGCTTATCAGAAAAGCCGCCAAAAACAGATACTGTATTGATCTTGATGTCCCAATCTTCAGGAACAATCAACTTCATTCCACCAAACAGGGCAAATACTTCAATATAATTTTTCCCCGTGGCAAGTTTTGCCCGTACAAGATTAAAATTTGATCCTCCAAAGACTGCAAATATCTTTCCTCCTTTAAAGTTTTGGGATACAATGGTCCTTTCGCCTCCTCCAAAAAATGCGACTTCATCAATCAAATCTTCGTCGCTCAAATTTTTTTTTTCAATATTGGGAGGGTCAAACTTTCTTTTAAAGAGTATCATAATCCCGGCTAAGATCAGGATGCCCGGGAAAAATACCTGCCAGAAATTAAAATGAAAATCAAAAAATTCTCTCAGGTACAATGTTCCTCCCACAAGGAGTAAAATAATGCCCGGTCCTTTATGTTCATGTGAAAATAGAAAAACAAATCCAAGAGCAACCAGGATTACTTCCCATCGCAGAAGATAATGCTTCAATTCATAACTCAATATTCCCAGGTTGCTGAGAAGTAAAGCCATACCTGCTGCAAGTATGATGAATCCGACAAGAATCCTTTTCTGTGTATGATTTTGTTCCATTGCAATACAATTTTGTTTTATGGTGTAAAAGTACAGTTACATTTGTTTCTGTTAAACAGATATTCGGTAAAGGGTCTTTTTTTATCGGTAAAAGCAAGAATATTTGTTTGGGGACGCATTAAAGGGTTTTTATTATTCTTTGAATTTCTTTTTGATTTTGCACAGTGGTTATCTGCACCAGGTAAATTCCCGGAGTAAGATCATTCAAAAATATTGAATCGAACTGCTCATTCTATTTGAACCTGAATATAACATTAATAATCAGGTAATGAAATTATTATTGGATGAATAAGGAAGTGGGACGGAAGACCGAAGACTGAAGTAGGAAGAAAAAGGATGAGAAAATGAGAAAGCGAGTGTTATGAGTTGGATGCTGGAACTTGTTTCTGGTCACTGATTGCTGGAGGTGGTATTTGACTGTTGAATCGTTTAACTGTGTAATTGGTGAATCGGTGAACTGGTTATTGGATTAAATAATAAATACCTCTTCTCAAAAGTGAAAATATATTTGATTACACAAATTAAAGTTCAATTAAGAATGAAATAAATATAAATTTTTATGAAAGTGAAATCAAGTTGAATTTATCGTACATTAAAATTCTTTTTATATTAATCAATATGTAAAATATAAATAGGTTTAAATACAAACAATATTAATGATATAAATCACCATTTATTGGTAACAAATATCATCTTTTTATTGTTGTTATTTTTGCCTTAATTGGCATAGAATTAGTAACGTTAAAGTATCCATACCGTAAAATCTATAAACACCTTCATATGTATCCAAAAAAAATAAATAAAAAATTTGGCGGAAAATATATTGCTACAGAATCTTTCACAAGTAATAAAGTAATTGCCTCTGGAAAAGATCCGGCAAAGGTTTATAAAGATGCTACAAAAAAGGGGGTACAGGAACCAGTAATTAATTATATCCACAAAGAAGGAGTTATTTGCATTTATTAGATGCCGATAAGAAATTGTCCTATATACTCACCGAATGGTTCCAATGACATTATAGCTCTACCCATACAAATAATTAATTCTCACACAAATACGAGTATAAAGACGTATGGTTTTATTGATACTGGGGCGTCTGACTGTGCTATTCCGGCTAGAATAGCAACAATGTTAGGTCATAAATTAATGAATGGGATTGAAAAAATCATTAATACTGGAAATGGTAAAGCTAAAGCATATAGACATACAGTATCTATAATTGTTTTTCACCCTCAAAATCCGACTAAACAAATATATGAATTAAAAGATGTCTTAATTGATTGTATGCCAAATTTACCTATTGTGTTGCTTGGAGTAGATGGGTTTTTGTCAAATTTTAAACTATCAATTGATTACCCAAATAAAATATTCTCATTAACAAAATAATTTGTTTTTTATTTTTTATAGAATTATAGCCTGTTACCTTTTTAAGATGTTTATTGAAATTGGATAATTCCATTTCTTCGTCCTTACTTTGCCTTTCCCTGGTTTGCGACAGATTCCATTGCTTTCTTCACTTCATCAGGATCACCAAGGTAATAATGTTTGATCGGATTCAGATCTTTATCCAGTTCATATACCAGCGGCATGCCAGTTGGGATATTCAATTTCAGTATTTCTTCTTCACTCATTTTGTCGAGGTATTTTACAAGCGCCCTCAGGCTATTCCCATGTGCTGCAATAATGACCCTTTTCCCTGATTGAATAACAGGGGCAATTGCATCGTGCCAGTATGGAAGAAACCGGGCAACCGTATCTTTCAGACTTTCTGTAAGCGGCAGGTCGTTTTCCGGCACATCCTGATAGATCCGAAGCTTTCCGGGATAACGATCATCTGTTTCTTCAAGAGGGGGAGGGGGGATATCATAGCTTCTTCTCCAAATCAGAACCTGCTCTTCACCATGTTTGGCAGCAGTTTCTGCTTTATTCAAACCTTGCAGCCCACCATAATGTCTTTCATTCAGTCTCCATGATTTTTCCCATGGTATCCATAACTGATCCATTTCTTCGAGGGTAAGCCAAAGTGTTCTTAATGCTCTTTTCAGTACAGATACAAAAGCATAATCAAACTCAAAGCCATTTTCTTTTAAAACTCTTCCGGCCTTACGGGCTTCGGAAATTCCCTTTTCGGTCAGGTCAACATCTGTCCAGCCTGTGAAACGGTTTTCCTTATTCCACTGGCTTTCTCCATGACGTAATAATACAACTTTATACATTTTGCTTTACTATTTCGGGTTAGAATTTACTTATTATCATGCTACCTCACCAACAAATTTGTATCCGAGTGATTCCACTGTTTTTTTAACTTTGTTCAGGTCTATATTGTTTCCCGATATTGTAACAGTTTCATTATCGATATCCGCAGTGGTTTTTTCGACGCCCTCCAATCGGTTCAAATTGCTCTCAATACTTATTTTACAATGGTTGCAATGCATTCCTCTTACAAATACTCTGATCTCATTCATAGCACCGATGTTTACTATTTTTTCTTCTCTTTTTACCTTTTTGATCAATTTTTTTACAAAAATATTCAATAAAAGCAAAGTAATAAAGATTCCTGAGATAAGTTGCAGCCAATAAGGTAACAGACCATGTACATGATCCGGGTGGAGTTGTGTAATTGCTCCGGTAAACCAGTGGCGCGGAAGAAAATAATCGATGAACAATCCGGAAGCAAGTGCTCCTGTTATCAGTGTGCCGAGATAAATAAACAATGTTTTTCGGCCCATGCTGTTTCCTACGACAGATATAGTTGCTGCATTTGTTGCAGGACCTGCCATTAAAAACACAAGAGCTGCTCCGGGAGAAACTCCCTTCATCATCAGGACAGCAGCTATGGGTACTGAGCTTGTTGCGCAAACGTAAACGGGGATTGAAGCAAATAAGATGATCAGCATGCCAATAAAATCATTATGAATATAAGTAGCAAAAAAATCATCGGGTACAAAAACGGCAATTAAAGCGGCAATGAGCAAACCAATGACCAGCCATTTTGCAATATCTTCCAGAAATTCAACAAATGCATAATGAAATACAGTATATATCGGACTTTTCCTATTGGAAACGAAGTGGGTATTTGCCGCTTTTGGTTTAATTTCCGGTACTTTTGAAGCTTCCAGCTTATTGGTTACAGCTCCGCCAAAAACACCGGTGATGAGTGCGGCAATGGGACGTACGATGGCAAAAGGCAAGCCAAGCAATGAATAGGTCACTAAAATCGAATCGACACCGGTCTGTGGAGTAGAAATAAGAAAAGAAACGGATGCACCCTTTGATGCTCCGTTCTTATGTATTGACACTCCCGTTGGAATTACTCCACATGAACACAGAGGCAACGGAATACCAATTATTGCTGCTCTGATAACTGATTTCATACTCGTTTTACCCAGCAGCTTATTTATTTTTCCATCGGGGAAAAAGACATGGAGTATTCCTGCGATCAGAAATCCAAGTATCAGCCATGGAGCCATGTCCAATATAAGAGTATATAGTTTTTCTATATATTGAGTGATGTAATACATTATGATTTTGTGATTACTTATGAATTACTTTTTTTTCCTTGCAGCAGTTGTATTCGAACTGTATAGTAACATGCGAAATACCAAACTTGTTCTGCAGGATTTCTTCAATTTCAGATCGTATCTGATCCGTTGTGCTTACAGGTAAGTCTTTATCCAGGTCAATATGACCTTCAAAATGAATTTGCGTATCATTCAATTTCCAGACATGAACATGATGTACATTGCTTACGCTTGTATGTTTTTCAATTTCAATAACTACTTCCTGCAAATCCAGGGATGAAGGAGTCCCTTGCATTAAAATATCAACAGCTTCTTTTAGTATCACATAGGCTTCTTTTATTATATACAATCCAATAAGTATTGTAATCAGGGGATCTATCCAATAGATCCTGAAAAAATAAATCAGCACCGACCCTGCAATGACGGCAACAGAAGAAATTGTATCACCGAGTAAATGAAGATATGCTGAACGTATGTTCATATTGGAGTGAGAATCATTTTTCAGTAACAAAACAGCTATAAGATTTGCTATAAGGCCAATGGTAGCTACAATAAACATAACCAAACCTTTGATTGGCTCGGGCGATTGAAGACGATGATATGCTTCAATAAATAAAAAGATTATAATAACGATCAGAACAACAGTATTTAATAATGCTGTCAGGATTTCAACCCGTTTGTATCCGAATGTTTTTTTTTCAGTAGCACTTCGTTTACTGATACGATTGGCGATATACGCAATCATCACGGCTAATGTATCTCCAAGGTTGTGAATGGCATCGGACAATAAGGCCAAACTGTTGGAAATCAATCCGCCGATGATTTCTGTAATCGTGATCAGCAGGTTCAATGCAGTAGCCAGAAGAAGATTTTTTTCTTTCAGGTCTGCAGGATGTCCATGTATATGATTCTGTTTTGTTGCTGTCATTCTATTGGAGTCTTTCCGGGAGGTCAAACCGGACATATCCGTTTCCAATGTTTTTCAGATTAACAACAGTAAGTGCATAAAGTTTAATTCACCCGGCTTTCGGTCCTCTTATTGGTTATTCTTCGGAAAATAAGAATGAATCCGGTAAGAATGAATGGAATACTGAGCAATTGTCCCATATTCAAAGCCATACCTTCTTCAAAATCTACCTGATCCTGTTTTACAAATTCAATAAAGAATCTGGCAGCAAATACAAGGACAAAAAACAACCCGGTGATCAATCCTGGTTTTAAATCAGGATACTGTTTAAAATAGATGCTTATCAGGATAAAAAAAATGATAAGATAACAAATAGATTCGTAAACCTGAGCCGGATGCAGGGGAATGATCTGTTCAACGGGAACATTAACAGGTGCCAGACGAACAAATTTTACACCCCATGGCAAAGTGGTAGGATTACCAACAATCTCGGAATTGAATAAATTGCCAAGTCTGATTAAGCTTCCTGCCAGGGCAGTGACCATGGTAACCCGATCAAGGACCCAAAGATACGGGCGTTTGAACTTTCGTGAGTATAAATAGAGGCCTATGAGTATCCCTAATGCGCCACCATGGCTTGCAAGACCCTGATAACCGGTAAAATGGAAATCATGACCTATTCTTCCTTCAAAAGGTAAAATGATCTTGAGAGGATTTTTCAGATACACTTCGGGTTCGTAAAACAGACAATGTCCGAATCTGGCACCGATGATTGTGCTGATTACGACATAAAAAGTAAGCTTATCGAGTAATTCAATTGAGAGCCCTTCTTTTTTAAAAACTTTACTGAGAATATAATAACTAAAAACAAAACCCAATAGGAATAATAAGCTGTACCAACGCAATTCTATAAAACCTAGGTCTGCAATCTGTGGTTTTACATCCCAAACAATGTAATTTATCATAGTTTAATTTTAGAAGGAAATTGACTATAAAGATAAGAATTGAAATGAAGTTTACGCTTTGTATACTTTATTTTTAAATTATTGACCTGGTTATTTTTTGAATGCTGTAAGTGCATTGGCTTCCCTGCCAGCCGGTTTACCTGCCGAAGGTTTAACTGCCTTTGGAAGTCATGGCAGGCCGGGCCGGGCTCGCAAACCCGGTTTCCCAGGGCTGGTCGCTAGCGCTATAACTATAACAACGGAATAGCTATCTTAAAATTCCTTTCTGTTAAAACAGCTACGAACTTCAATATCAGTACATTCAGATAGTAACATGTGTATATTCGGGAAATAATCCATCTTGTCAGATTAACAAAAGCAAAAAATACAAAAATCGCAGATAATTTAGATGAAAAGAATTATTGTTTCGTCAAAGCAATTTGGACGATCATCTAAATATAGCAGCCTTTTTAAAGGGCAATCGTTAATTTCATTACCTGATCCGCAAAAAATATTTGCATTCTATAAACCAAACTTGCAGGCATAAGTATGAAAAAAGCGGTTATTGATTCAATTCTCATTCTTTTCTTCTGTTGTTTTTCAGCAGCAGTTGTATATGCAGTGCCTGCTTACCCTAAGCCAGTTATTTTCAGTCAACCTGATGGTTCAAAGCTCGAAGTTACAATTAAAGGTGACGAACGGGTTAAATGGGCTGTTACAAGCGATGGCTACACAGTTCTTTTTAATAAAAATGGATTTTTTGAATATGCTGAACTGAATTCCAAAGGAGATATGGTTCTTTCAGGTATCGCGGCAAAAGATCCTGGGAAGCGCTCGAAAAAGGATGATGCATTTTTATCGGGCATAAAAAAGGAATTGATTTTTAATCCGGAACAAATTTCTTTTCAGAAAACCCATTGGGAAGTCAGCAATAAGATCGCTGAAAAAGCATTTCCAACAACAGGATCTCAAAAGTTGATCTGTATCCTTATTGGATTCACGGATCAGACCTTCAGCAAAACTAAGAGTGATTTTTATGATCTTTTTAATCAGACCGACTATACGGTTGACGGCGCAACAGGAAGTGTAAATGACTATTATAATGAAGTTTCATATGGTCAGTTGGGTCTGTCAGTTGATGTGGCGGGCCCCTATATAGCAGGTCATGAAATGGCCTGGTACGGAGAAAATACTGCCACCGGTTGTGATGTAAATCCTCGTTCATTGATCACAGAAGCGATCACTATTGCAGATGAAGACATTGATTTTGCTGACTATGATAATGACCATGATGGCTATGTTGACGGAGTATATGTAATATATGCCGGATATGGAGAAGAAGCCGGAGCTGCAGATGACGCCATCTGGGCTCATGCATGGAACATATCACCGGTAACATTAGACGGGGTTACAATAAGCAGATATTCCTGCTCTGCTGAGCTCAGAGGAAATACAGGTTACGGACTCACTCGTATTGGTGTTATCTGTCATGAATTCGGACATGTATTGGGGGCTCCGGATTTTTACGATACTGATTATTCAGGTTCGGGAGGATATTTCAAAGGTACAGGGATGTGGGATATCATGGCGTCAGGTTCCTGGAATAACAACGGTGCAACTCCCGCTCATCACAATGCGTTTACCAAGACATATATTTACAACTGGGCAAATGCAATACAACTGAATTCGGAGACTACTGTCGAAGTACACAGTGCTGCCTTTCATCCTGAAGATTTTTACCAATACAATACCAATACTCCTGATGAATTCTATTTGATTGAGAATCGTACCCGTGATGGCTTTGATTCTGACATTCCCGGTGAAGGGTTGATTATTTATCATGTGCACAGCGATGTTTTATCTGTTGGAAATAAAATCAATACCGGACATCCGCAAAAGATGTATCCTGTTTGTGCAAATTCTGCCACCACACCTGATGCTTCGTCTTCATCTTACGGGAATATCAATTCTTCAGGTTGCCCGTTTCCCGGTGCCGGCAATATTTCCTTTTTCACTGATATGAATTTGCCTTCCTCAAGATCCTGGAATGGTGAAAACACAAATCAGCCTTTGACAAACATCGTATTTCATGATAATGGTAAAACGGTAATATTTGATTTTATGGGAGGTGACTCCGGCAATCAGGGGGAAGATTGTTCTGATGCGGTATGGCTGGCAGGTGAATATGGAAGTAAAAATGTAAGCACGACAGGTTTCCAGAATGACTATACAGGAAATTGTTTATCAGAAGGTGCAGACAGGGTGTATTACCTGAGCAATCCGGTACAAGATGGAGGGATTGTGAAGATCAGCGCAGAGAATAGCGATTATGATATGGTTTTTTATGCTCGGTACGGAAGTTGCACAGGAGTTGAAATCGGATGCATGAATGATCCCCAAAATGATACATTGATCTGGCAAAATACCACCGGGAGTAATCAGAATATATGGCTCTTTGTGGATGGTGACAGCAATAGTAACGGAAACTCAATCGTGCACTGGCAAATAACACAACCTGCAGCTGCCGGGGAAGATTGCGCTGATCCATTCAGGTTATCAGGAATATCCGGACAAGTAGCATTTGGTACAACAGGGTATTCAGATGATTTTACGAGTGAAAGCAGCAATGGAGCTTCAAAAGATATTGTTTTTTATCTTGAAACGCCCGTTCCTGAAGGAGGTACAATTGACTTCTGGACCAGCGATGACAACTACGATGTGGTATTGTACGGACGCTACGGTGATTGCACGGGAATTGAGATCGCTTTTGTTGATGATCCGGATGGGAAAGTGTTAAGCTGGACAAATTATACCGCAACTGAGCAAAATGTGTATATTATCGCAGATGGTTATGGACAGAGTGAAGGGAACGGCATTTTGCACTGGGTTATTTCAAAACCTGAAAATCCGGGAGAAAATTGTAACAATCCTATTGTTATTACCGGAAACTCAGGAAGTATTGAATTTTCAACAGCAGGGTATGCCAATGATTATACCGGCAGTTGCCAAAGTACGGGCAGTGACATTGTCTATTATCTGGATACGCCGGTAGCTGATGGACAAACCCTGGAATTGTGGACTACAGGGGAAAATTACAATGTAAGTATTTATGGGAAATACGAAAGCTGTGATGGTCCGGAAATAGGATGCTTCAACGAAAAAAGCGGCCCCGGATTAAGCTGGAGTAATACTACAGGAGATAACCAGGGAGTCTGGATTGTAGCAGATGGTTTTTCAGGTAGCGAAGGAGAAGCCGTATTGCACTGGAACATTGTTAAGACAGTGGCTGCTATGGATGGAATAGCGTTCGATAATAAAGTCCTGGTGTATCCAAATCCGGCATCTGATTTTTTTATACTAAGAGTAACAGATCTGGATTTAAAAATTGAACTGGTGAATGTATTTAGTATTGTTGGCAACTTAATCGGGAAGTATAAGATCAACGATCCATATTCTGATGAATTTTTTATTGATGCATCCGATTATAAAGAAGGGACCTATATTGTTGAGATCCATTCAAACATAGGAGTGTCAAGGAGAATGATTGAAGTAATAAGGTAAAATTATTTGTGCCTTAACGGAAGTGTGAAATAAAAACTACTCCCTTTACCGTATTCACTCTCTGCCCAGATTTTCCCATGATTTAATTCAACAAAACTTTTTGAAAGGATCAATCCTAATCCACTGCCTTTTTCAGAACTGTTCCCAATATCGTAAGTATTCACTTCAATTTTAAAAAGTTTTGAGATGTCCTGCGCTGTCATACCAATTCCTGTATCCCTTATGCGTAATACCAAATGATCACCTTGTTCTATCAGTGACACATCGATGGTCCCTTTATGGGTAAATTTTATAGCGTTTCCCATAAGATTTCTGATAACAGCAGTAATCATATTTTTATCGGCATATACAATCGTATCAGCAACAGTATTTATACATTCTATGGATCGTTGATGAGCAGCCTCTTTGTATAAATCCATATTTTCTTCTATTGCTTTTTTTATATTGAAATATTCAGGAGTAATATGCAATCGTCCGGTTTGTAATTTTGACCATTCCAGTAAGTTTTGCAGAAGATTATAGGTTCTCCGTGCTGAAAATTCAATGGAATTGATGTTGTCTTCAATCATTGAAATATTCTTTTTGGATATAGCTTCACTTAAAAGATCAAAAAGATTCAGCAAAGAACTGTATGGAGTTCTTAAATCGTGTGCAATAATTGAAAAAAACATATCTTTTGTCCAGTTTGTGCGTTTTAACTCTTCAGTGTAAAGACTTAGTTCAAGTTCCGATTTCTTTCTTGCCTTGTTTTCCTTAAGCAATTGCGAAAATGTGTATACAATGAACACCACACCAATGAAAAAGCCAGCGATTAAGATGGAAATAATTAAATGTGCATCCCTGGCAGTTTTATTTTTAAAAATATTTTGTATCGATTCCAGCTTATCGGATTGATTTTCTGTAAGTTACTGAATTTCTGATATGGTTGCATAGGAAAGATTTTCCAAATGTTGCTTTGTCCTGCTATGATTTTCATTTTCTGTTAAGACCAGAATAGAATCCAGTATTTGAACTTCTTTCTTCAACAGTATTTTTAAAGTATCAATTTTTCCTTCAGAAATGAAGTATTCATAATTGGTAGTATCGAAAATATTAAAATTAGCAAGAAGCTCTTTCTTATAGAACAAGTAATCCTAGTGGGTATTTTGATCTTTTGTGAGCAGGTAGTAGCTGTGAGCTGTTATGGCCAAACGAAAATCAAGACGAAGTCGGTCCAGCGATGAAAAAACCTCGGCTACTGCGATAAATTTTTTATCTTCTTTGAGAATGGAATGTGAAAGTACTGTTACAAAAACACCTGTGAGAACAAAGACAGTAACTGATACGAAAAAAAGGATGGAAGCTTTTCGTTTTCTCATTCCCGAAATTTTAATTGAAATTACGAATTACTTTGATCTTAATATGCGTCTTAATAGAAATTTGAATGGATAAACCGATCTTAATGATAAACGCAATTTTTACTGAAGGTCAATCTTTTCATTCAATAAAAAATTGTATTGTGATTCAGAGGGATTAAGAAATATTTATTGTTGAATGAAAAGTCTTGTAAAAATTAAACAGATGAAACATCTTTTATTAAGAGGATTGATCTTTGGATGTCCGTTTGACCTTGAAACATCTGAATGCCCGTTTAAAAATATTCGTAATTTTTCTCCTGAAAAACGGGTTGAATGGATCGATGAATTAAATGAAAATCAAAAGAAAAGTTTGATAAGATATCATAAAAAATGTCTTATTTTTCGTGAGAAAATGAGAATAAGTTAAGAGTTACAGTTCAAACTCCCACACAAAATGTTTTTTAACATAGATAAGACATGAACAGAATATTTATAGACCAGAGGGTAACTTGGTTTACAAAATAAAAATCCTTATAGATCAGGCAAATCATGACCTTGCTTTGTATTCTTCTGGCGATTGGATTTCTGATTCTTATCCTTGGGGCTGAATGGCTGGTAAAGGGTTCTGTTTCAATTGCAAAAAGGTATAAAATATCTGAATTGGCAATTGGTTTGACCATTGTTGCTTTCGGAACTTCATTTCCTGAATTGCTTGTCAATATTGTTTCTTCTATTAAAAATTATAACGATGTTACAATTGGGAATATAGTCGGAAGCAATATTTTTAACTTATTATTTATTTTGGGTCTTTCAGGAGTACTGTTTCCTCTTAGAGTACAGAGTAAAACCGTTTGGAAAGAAATTCCTTTGTCGCTACTGGCTGCTTTTTTACTATTTTTCATGGCCAACGGCTGGAAAACCAATTCATCTGAATTACTTCTGGGAAGAATGGATGGTGTATTCCTTCTGGTCTTTTTCATTTTTTTTCTTTATTATATTTTACGGTCAATGAGAGACAACCACGACAGACCGGATGCGCATGTTAAAGTATATAAACCTGTTTGGTCAATAGTATTCATTATTTCCGGACTTGCTGCCTTGATTTTGGGTAGTAAATTAGTTGTTGATAAATCCGTAGCAATTGCTACATTTCTTGGAGTGAGTGAAAAACTGATTGGACTGACCATTGTTTCGATAGGAACTTCTCTTCCTGAATTAGTAACATCAGTGGTTGCTGCATTCAGGAAAAGAAGTGATATAGCTGTCGGAAATGTGATTGGTTCCAATATTTTTAATATTTTCTTTATACTGGGTATTAGCTCTGTCATTCGTCCGATAAAATACAACAAACAATTCAACATTGATCTGGGTGTACTGGTTATTTCAACACTGCTTTTTTTTGTTGCTATGTTCAGTGGGAGAAAATATAAACTTGACAGATGGGAAGCTGGCTTATTGGTTTCATGTTATATCGTGTATATTTTTTATCTGGGTATTCATTCATAATAAAGCCATAAAAGAATGACTATTTGTATTGCCATTAGTCTTCCTTTACAGCAACCTGTTTATGTATTGACTATACTCATTGTAACCATTCTGCTTGCGCCTGTCATTTTTCGTCTCATCAGAATTCCTGACATAGCGGCATACCTTATAGCAGGAATAATTATAGGACCCTATGGGTTTCATATACTCGACAGAGATACCGGCATTGTTCTTCTGGGTACAATAGGATTGCTTTATATAATGTTTCTGGCGGGACTTGATCTTAATATGAAAGATTTTAAGAAAAGTAAAAAGGCCAGTATCTTATTCGGATTGTTAACTTTCCTTTTTCCTTTTATAATTGGGTTTACGGTAAGCAAGTATATTTTCATGCTAAATATCCGGGCAACTCTGCTGGTGGCTATTATGTTTTCATCACATACACTGGTTGCTTATCCAATAGCCCGGAAACTCGGAATTATCAAAGATGTATCTGTATTGTCAGCTATTGGCGGAACCATTATCACTGATACTCTTGTTCTTTTAATCTTGTCAATCCTTACTGGTTTGACAAAAGACAATAGTATTATGAGGGATATTGTAAAACTTGGAATAGCATTTGCTCTTTATGTAATGGTAATTTTTTATAGTTACCCGAGAATTTCAAAGTGGTATTTTGAGAATATGAAGCGAGATCGCTATTCTCATTATCTTTTATTATTATCGTTGGTTTGTCTTTCTGCTTCTATTGCTAAAATTATCGGTGTTGAACCAATTATTGGAGCCTTTATTGCGGGATTGGCATTAAATAAAGTTGTTCCTAAGAACTCAATGTTATTCCAGCATATTGAATTCGTTGGGAATATTCTTTTTATTCCATTGTTCCTGTTTAGCATAGGCATGCTTATTGATTTGCGTATATTATTCCATGGTATTTATCTGTGGTTTGTTGCTTTTGTTTTAATTGTTGGGGCACTTACCGGGAAATGGCTGGCTTCATTTGTTACGCAAAAAATAGTTGCATATTCAAGGCCTCAGCGCATTGTTCTTTTTGGACTCACCAGTTCTCATGCTGCTGCCACCATCGCCGTTATCCTTATCGGATATCAGAAAAACATTATTAACAGCACCATTTTCAATGCTGCAATTTTAATTATTCTTATAACAAGTTTAGTAGCAACTTTGATAACGGAATGGGGAGGAAGAAAACTTGCCGGACAAAGAAATATACTACAGCTTACCGGGCGCAAACGTGAAGAGAGGATCCTTGTCCCTATTGCTAATCCTGATACTATGGTTGAACTTATTCAAATTGCTTTGCGAATGAATGTCAGTGAGACTGAAGAACCAATATATGCTCTTAGTGTTGTTAAAGATGATAATGAAGCCGGAGAAAAACTTGCATCTATCAGGCAAAATCTCGGGCAATCATTTGATGCCTATAATATCATATCAGAAAAAATAAAATTAATAACACGTATTGATCTGAATATAGTTAATGGCATCATACGTGCTGCAAAGGAGCTTTTCATTACAGATGTGATTATTGGCTGGGGAACAAAGTCGAGTACTGCTCAAAGATTATTTGGTAATGTCTTTGATCATCTTATTAAGAATAATCTGACACTTTATGTATGTTGTCTTAATAGAACCTTTACCAAAATCGGGGAGATAAATATTTTTCTTTATAGAAATACGGAGTTGGAAGCTGCTTTTTCCGGCTGTATCAGTAAGATTTCAAGATTATTTACGATAAAAGAAAAAAAAGTATGCTTCTATACAAATACTATTTCAACTCAAAATGCAATCAACTCCTTCTCAGTATCAGTGAAAAGGAGTAGATATACTCAAACGCAATTGCTTCAAAATGTATCCGAATTTGAAAGCGTACTTAATGATCAACCGGAAAATATACTAAATATCATTTTTTTAGGGCGTAAACATTACATTTCTTTTGATCTTGCCTATGAAAAAGTCATCAGCAATTATACCTTCCGCAATGGCAATAAAAATTTTATCCTTGTAATTCCGGGACTTGAATAAATTTTTCTTGATCACTCTATTTCAGGAGATGATCCAGTAATAATTTGAGCAGGATCAGTATAAGGATCAAACCAATTGAAAAAACAAATAATGGCCATGTACCGCGACCCCCCGGGATTTTTAATTTAAGTGTTTTCATATACTTTACAATTGCTTTAACGAAGATTTAATACATAAGTACTATCTGAGCATTATCAGGGATTGCCCTGTAAATTGTTCTGACATCATCACCTGATAATTCAATATAAATTGCAGGAGAATATTCAGGATTTCTGAACTTAAGTATTTGCGTTACATTTGCTATCATATCCCGATATTTCTTTCTGAATAAAAACTCTGAGTGAATTTTTTTTATCGCCATTCCTGCTTTCTCATTTTGCTCAATGTGTACTTCTAAACCAATATCAGTACTTAAAACAATAAAAGCAGGATCCTTTTTTAATGTATCGGGGAAGTAGAACGATTTTGCTGCCTCAAGAGTATCTTTTGGGGCATGTCTTATAACTATTGGTTCTTTGACAATAGAGCTGTAATCATCAACAACTGAGATTGAATGAGAGAAGAATTTATAGTATACAGGTATTTGCAATTTTTTTAAAACATGATCAATCCGAAATTCAGGAATTTTTGCTGAATGAATTGTTACTCCCTTTATTAGAAGATTAACAATACTATCGTTTAAATTGATTACGAGAACAATTGAGTCGGAAGTAACTATATGCAGTTGAGCTTCAAAAAAAGCCTTTTTTTTTAAAAGGGAATCAATAGAAGGAGTTTGTGGGAACCTGCTAAATTCTTGTATAAATGCTGAATCGGTATATGCAGCAGCATACATTTTTTTATATGTTCTGCGCGGAGCCGTAATTGTTAGGATCAAGAAAACAAACAGAACACTAACCAATAGTATCAGGATTATATGGAATATCTTTCTCCTGTCGGACTCATTCGAAAGTATACTAAGAAAATGTTGTTTGAGATTTTTCATGCTTTAATAGATATAAACTTTTGATCCGGTTGATAATGAATTGTAAACAAATTCAAGATCTTTATCATTAAGACGAATACAGCCGTGCGTAACAGGCAATCCCATGAAACGCTGATATAGTGTTCCATGGATAAGATAGCCATCACCAAGGCTGAGAGCATATTCTCCCAGCACTCCATATTCATATCGTGAGGAGTGATTTGCCGGAGGTACAGGAAGTCCTTCTTCAATGAAGGCCCAATCCGGCTTTTTCCAGACCGGGAACCGGGTTTTGCTTTTTATTTGAAATTCCCCCCGGGGGGTTTTAAATAACCATTGTTGCTCATCCCCATTTTTCAGCAGAATAAAACTACCTGTTGAGCACATGCCATGGTATATCATATTTTTCCCCCGGTAAATAAAAAATTCATTTTTGGCACTATTTACTATTAAATAATTTGAGCGAGGAGTAAAATGTGCAAATTTATTGATGAGCAGTGTAATATTTTTTTTTAATTGTTCTGTTTCTGTCACTCGCTGTTGATTAGAAATTTCCGAGAGAAAAATTGTATTATGAAATTTTAATCCAGGGCTAACAGTTGTTTGAATGAGGGGAGGTAAAAAAATTGTCATCGCTATAAAAATCAGGACCATAGCTAGTAATTTTAGAATTAAGAATAAGATGGGAGTATTTTTTTTTGGTATAAAACAAAGAGTTTGAGAAAGAGATATTCTGATCAATTTCCATCTCATTAATAACCGCTTTAATGTCTTGAAAAAGCTGGTTTCAAGCTGTGCTATAAAAATTTCCATAATTCAGTTAATGAATCAATTCATGAAGTGGTTTTACAGAACCGACAATAGTAACAGGAGTTCCTCTCGGACAAATGGGAAATAAAATCTTCATATCACTATCACGCAAAGCAATGCATCCATCAGTCCAGTCAGTTCCCTTACCTCCATGGCCATGTATTTCAATGAGACTACCAATGCCAGTTCCGGAAGGAACAATCCCGGTCTTCTGATTTTTTTTAAACCTTTTTTTGTCTGATTCATTGGGATAATTCAGAAGCAAGGCTTTATAATACCTGGTTTGCCCTTCGTCAAATTTGTTTTCAACATAGTAGTATCCTTCGGGAGTTGATTTATCACCCTGATGGTTTTTATCACCTATCCAGTTTTTACCAAGTTCAATATCAAATTTTTCTTTTAAAATCCCGGAATGATATACCAGACATTCCCTGGAAAATTTATCAACAACAATACAGCAGGTTTTTTCTTTTCTGGATGCATCAATAGTTTTTCTGACCGATCTTTCCCAATCGGGATAGCTTGCAAAATAATTTGCAATAATTTTTTCCGCATCAGAATAGGAAATAATTATATTTTGTTGAGCTGATTTGAGTTTACTATTAGCCAGTAGGAAATCAGATTTACTGAACGCAATTTCTGCTTCTCTCAGCATCAGTAAACCCATTTGATTGTTTTTTACAGATTTTTCCGACAAAGGAAGTCGATCAAAATAATTTTGAAAATTGCCTATACGGGTTTGCAGGGAATGTAGTTCCTGCCCCAAAATTTGTTCGACAAATACTGCATTTTCCTGTGCATACTCTTTAGATTTAATGGCAAGGTTTTTAGCATCCGCAGCCAGCTCTCTTACCTTATTATAATCCCGGGAAGGCCAAAACCTTTTATTCTCAATATTCCAATAAAGCATAGATGAATCATAAGTGTTTTCTGCCAGATAATAGAGTTTCGAAGCATAGCGTTCGGCACTACACATCCTGGCTTCACTTAAGGCCTTCCTTGCTTCTTTAATTTCTGATATTGGTGGAAGGTCGCGATTCAAAATAAACAATATGCAAAATGCAATAGCAGTTAGTGTCAAAGTTATTGCTAATCTGTTTTTAATAGTTCTTTTCATTGATCCGGATCAAAACCATTCCATAAAAAAATCCCCGGGCCAACTTCCCGGGGAATTAAGATTAATTAATTAAAAGCTTACGATTTACGGCCTCTAACGTTTGATTGATACTTGGCTATAATATCCTTAAGTTCTGTATTTATTGCTACGGCATGTTCCTTTGTAACTTTTACTTTATTTAGAGTTGTGAGATAATTGTCCTGATCAGAGGATGCATTGATTTCGTTAACATTAGATTCAAGTGCATTAATTTCATTCTTCATGGCAACAAGAGCTGAAGTTCCTTCTTTACCTTTTGGTGCTTCTGTAATCAATTTTTTGTTTTCTTCAAGCAAAATTTTTACCTCATTAAGAGTAGTTTGAATTTCTGTTTTCAGTGCCACCTTTTTTTCTTCTGTTTGCATTGTAACTTCACTTGCATACAGAGTGACTTCTGCAAGCAATTCTTTCGAAGTTCCGAAGTTTTTAATGAATTTTGATTTCTGTACTTCAATTTCTTCCATTGCTGCTTTCATAGTATCCCGGAGGTTTGTAAATTCAGCAGGAAGATAAAGTTCAGCACCGGCCGCTTTTGCTGAGTCAATTGCCTGATTAGCCCGGTCTATCTCGGTCTGAGGTAATTTAGAGCAGGCGGTAAAAAATACAACTAGTGACAGAGTTGCAAGACCTAAATAAAATTTGTTTTTCATCGTATTTAAATTATTATGATTTGCTTATGTATTATTCTGTTAAAATGATCCATAAGGGTTGTTGGTGAAATTTCAATTTAGACGTAATAGAATTATAAAGTAACGCTTCGAGGCAGGTTATTTTTATGGACTTAATACCTGAATATTTTGTCCATCTAAATCTGAACGGACAATTATAATACCATTAGAATCTTCAAGATTTACCCTGAAGAAAAATTTCTGATCGTTTGTTTCAACTTTTTCTGAGTAAGAAATACCAGCAGAAGGGTAATCGGTTTTCAGATATTGTTGAAGAATAAAAGGTATATCAGTATCAGCAATGACTTCTGCAGTTTCGATCCAGATACCGTTTTTATCATAAATACTGGTGAAGAGGATGCCTCCCCTATAGTATTCAAGAATGTACATATTGTTTTCAATATTCCATTCCAAACCAGAAACCTTGTTGTATTTTGAGTAAAATGCTTCTTCCACCTTTGCAGGCAAAACATCCTCCTGTGCAGTAAGTCTGTAACTTAAAAGCAGGATTGAAATAATAAAAAATGTTTTCATTGTAATGAGTATTTTAATATTAAGACGAGGGTGATTAAATTTGTAACAGAAATTTGTCTGAATGAAAAATAACATCCTGCATTCGTTAAGTGATGAGGAAATTCTTCTCAGGATGCAGTCGGATCATAATCCTGACTATTATGAAATATTATACAACAGATATTACCATAAGGTATTGGACAAGTGTTATAGTTTGGTAAAAGACCGGCAGCAAGCCATAGAACTTGCCAAAGATATTTTTTCAAAAACCTATGAAAAGTTGGGCACATTTAAATATTTATCTTCTTTTTCTTCATGGCTGTACTCAATTACCTATAACCATTGTATCGATTATTTGCGTTCCCGGAAGAAGCTTCATTACCCGGAGTGGAATCGTCAGAATGAAATGCCGGAAATCATCGATGAAACAGAAGAAAACCTTGAAGTGATCTCGTATGAGAATCTGTTGATAATACTTGAAATGATTCATCCGGAAGAAAAGGCTCTTCTCTATATGAAATATCAGGATAATCTTTCATTGAGGCAGATCAGTGAATCGTTGAGGATAAGCGAAGATGCTGCCAAGATGCGGCTAAAAAGAGCACGAGCCAGGGTTATTTATTTGTATAAACAGAAATATTCAGATAAATACAACACATAATTATGTTACATAATGCTAATGCATTCGTCATTATACTAAAGCAAAAATCCTATGAAAAAGTTTTTTACAAAGTTTATTGAAGGATCCAGCATTTTACCGCCTGATATGATCAGTGCGGCATTTATACTTAATTTTCCCGGAGCATTAAATGCCGAGTGGTATAATAGAAAAGAGGGTGGTTTTGAGGTAATCTTTTATAACGATGATATAGAACATATTGCAATTTTTGATTCACAGGGTGTGCTTACCGAATATAAAAAATCCCTGCCTGTAAACTATATGCCTGAAAAAATAAAATCGGAACTTGAAAGCAAAGGTGAAATAATGAATGTTGTTATGATAAACCACGGAAACAGGATAACTTACGAAGTGATTATCAGAGACAGGCAATTTATCAGATCATTACTCTTGCTCAATGAGTGGGGTGAGATTCAATCTGAGAGAAAGCTTTAAATAACAGATTGATTGCTGACATTCACCCTGAGTTTTAAAAGCAACCATTTCTGTTTCATGCTATTTATACCGGATGCAAGTAAAAAGAGATAATAGAAAGAATTACAAATTAAATAAGATTACATTATCCAGCCTTATTATTACTTTGGGTATTGTATATGGCGATATCGGGACATCTCCTTTATATGTAATTAAAGCCATCGGACATAATCTTCCCGAAATAACCACCAGTACAATTCTGGGAGGAGTGTCCTGCGTTTTCTGGACTCTTACATTACAAACCACATTAAAATATATTATCATTACCCTGAGGGCAAATAACAAGGGCGAAGGGGGAATTTTTGCGTTGTTTGCACTTCTTCGAAAACGTTACAACTGGGCATATGTGATTGCAATAATCGGAGGCAGCGCACTTCTCGCCGATGGAATAATCACACCAGCAATTACTGTTTCAGCAGCTGTAGAAGGGCTAAGAGCATTTCATAGCGAAATACCTACAGTATTAATAACTCTTATTATTCTTGGGGTTTTATTTTTCATCCAACAATTTGGTACAAGTTCTCTTGGCAAATCATTCGGGCCGGTAATGGTTATCTGGTTCTTGGTTATTGCCGGATTTGGAACGGTTCAAATCATAAAACTACCGTTAATATTAAAGGCAATAAATCCATATTATGCCCTGCAATTGCTTACTGTATACCCAAAAGGTTTTCTGATTTTGGGAGCAGTATTTTTAGCTACTACAGGAGCCGAGGCTCTTTATTCGGACCTGGGACATTGTGGTATCAGAAATATCAGGATCACCTGGATATACGTTAAAATTGCTTTATTGTTAAGTTATTTCGGACAATCAGCATGGTTTATTAACCATTCCGAGGCCATAGCTCTTGGTAAAAATCCTTTTTTTGCGGTACTTCCTTCCTGGTTTATTGTCCCGGGAATTTTAATCGCTTCAATGGCTGCAGTTATTGCAAGTCAGGCTCTTATCAGCGGATCTTTTACGCTTATCAGTGAGGCTATGTCCCTGAATTTCTGGCCGAAAATGACAATAAAATATCCCACCGAAATTAAAGGTCAGATCTATCTGCCTGCTATCAATTTATTTCTCTGGATAGCCTGTTCAGGAGTTGTCCTTTTATTCCGTGAGTCTTCTGCCATGGAAGCTGCCTATGGATTGGCTATTACAATTACCATGCTGATGACTACCATATTATTAATCTTGCACCTCAGAAGATTTATCTCTATGTTTTGGGTAGTGCTGCTGGCCTTTGTATTTTTTACTATTGAAGGAAACTTCCTTTATGCCAATTTACATAAAATAATCAGCGGAGGCTGGTTTGCTCTGATACTTGCCTTTATCCTCTTTATCATGATGTATGCATGGTACAACGGACGCAGAATTAAAAATCAGTTGATGAGTTATGTGCCCTTTAGTAAATTGCAGGAAATCCTGATGAAAGTCAGCGAGGATGAAACAATTCCCAAATTTGCCACCAACCTGATCTATATTACAAAAACCACCAGAAAAAAAGAGATTGAATCAACATTGGTTTATAGTCTTCTGAATAAACAACCCAAGCGGGCAGATATTTATTGGTTTATTCATATTGAAACCAAAGATAACCCATATACCACCGAATATGAAGTAACACATATAGTACCAGGTAAGATCATTAAACTTGATATTCATTTGGGCTTCAGAATTGAACCCCGCATTAATCTGTTGTTTCGTCAGGTATTAAATGATCTCAGTAGTTCAGGAGAGATAAAAACAGGATCTCGTTACCCATCACAGGAATCATTTGCTGTTTCAGGAGATTACCGGTATATTTTAATTGACAGGATTTTAACTGCTGATCACCAGTTCAATGTACAAGAGAGTTTAATTATGACCATAAGTAATGTTATCCGAAAAATTGGCATTTCGGAAGACAAAGCACTTCATCTTGATGCCAGCAACATGCTTATTGAAAAAGTACCTTTAGGGAAACCTGATATATTGCCGTTTCCGGTAAAAAGAATATTCTAACGGACTCAATACCGGTAATCCAGAAATAACAGATCAGACAAAGACATTTATAATTTCTTAAAGGTACAAGTCACTTTTATAAGTTTCTGCGTCATAATGAAAAAGAATAAATAAAGGTGAAATTTATACTTCTTTTCATATATCTGTTTAACTATTATTCATTCGGACAAAAGGAGAAAGCCACTTTCCTTCCGGAAAATCATTTTCATGATGAGTACCAATACATAGTTGCACAATCCCCACAATATGATAATGGCCTTCGATCAATTGATTTGACCCTGGAACTCAGTTTAAAACCTTTGGGAAATGGTTTCCCAAAATCAGGCCCGATCCTTTTTAGTGATTTGGGCAGGATGAACATTGTGAAACTGATACTCAAGAAAATAATACATATCTTCTTACTGATTCCTTTAATTCATTCTCCCTAGCTGGCCATATTAAAGATTTGCATTATTCAGTTTCTCAATTCACTGTGCTGTAAATATTTATTACAGACAATCATTCTTTCTTAAAACTTTTAAAATGGAACAGATACAAAATCATGAAATGAAAGAGGGCACCAATTATATTGTTGTAATTGTGGTGACTGTTTTTATGTTGGCTAGTTTTGCAGCATTGGCCTATGCTTTTCTGCACTTGTAAGAACATTGTTATAGATCCGTTCTGATATTGATTTCCTGCAATCATAAATTGAAATGGTTGCAGGAATGCTCTTCCCGAAAGATCGGGACAAGCTATGGGATCAATGAGGCTGTCTCAAAAGTTGAAAATTCGCCACCAAGACACTAAATCACGAAATGCCCACAAAGTTATATATAATTGAATATCAGAGTTTTGTGAATTCTATGAGGCTTCTAGACTTTGTGGCTATATTAAAATATTTAC
>JAFGQO010000045.1 GCA_016935615.1 Bacteroidales bacterium | reverse complement strand
TGGTGGACCTATCTATTCAAAGCAAGAGAAAGAGGGATAGGTTGGCGCATTGACTATTTCTTGCTTTCCAATCCATTAATAGATAAAGTGGATGATATAGTCATTCATGACGAGGTAATGGGCTCAGATCATTGCCCAGTTTCCTTGATACTGGATTATTAACAGAAATACGGAAAGGTAGCTGCAGTGAAGGGAATGAAAAAGAAAATAATCATTGTTGATGACCATGAAGTTGTTCGGCTGGGACTGAAAAGCTTGCTGGATAAGTACCCGCAGTATGAGGTCGTGGCAGAAGCAAGTAATGCAAATGATGCAATTCGAGAAGTGGAAAATCTGGAACCAGATATTGTCCTTATGGATATTCGCCTTCCTGGCAGATCGGGGATTGAAGCTTGTGAACAGATCAAGGAAAATAACCCTGATATAAAAGTGGTGATGCTAACCTCTTATGCAGAAGATGAAATGTTATTTTCTGCAATAAAGGCGGGGGCATCCGGTTATGTATTAAAGCAAATAAACTCTGAAGGGCTTGTCCAATCGCTTGATGCGGTTGCCAGAGGAGAAGCATCGCTTGATCCGGCAGTGACTCAAAGAGTATTTCAGGAAGTAAGGAAAGCAGTGAAGGAACAAGAGGCTGCTTCTTTTTCCGGTATAAGTCAACAAGAAAAAATGGTATTAAAACTTGTTTCTGAAGGTAAGACCAACCGCGATATTGCGAAAACGCTATTTTTGGGTGAAGGGACAGTTAGAAATTACGTAAGCAGTATCCTTTCCAAACTAAATGTCAACAACAGGGCGGAAGCTGCTGCATATGCTGTTGAACACAACTTAAAAGATTACTTGTAATTTTATTGCATCCCCTCCCAAAGATTCTTTAACAGGATTGCATCTTCTTCCAAGATAGGGCTCTCACAAAGGATCCTTCCGCTACAACCTTTATCTTTTAGACATTGAAATAATTCTTGTGTGCGGAAATCAGATTTTAATAGTTCCGAGTGCTTCTTTTCTCCTTTATTTGAATACTCAATTCCGGATAAATGGATATGAAGATGTGATAATGATTCTTCTCCAAGATATGATTGATATAAATCCAGCAAGTCAGACCACTCTCTGTAAGAATTCATGGTGCCATCACCGGCACGTGCATGCAAATGGGCAAAATCAAGACAAGGAAGGACACTGTCAATTTGATAACCCAATTTCAGAACATCTTCAATTGAGCCAATTAAAGTACTTTTACCCATTGTCTCTGGCCGTAAATTTATTGTGATATTCTTGGATTTCAACTCCATGACACATTCTGTCAATCTCCTTGTTGCCAAATCAAGGACAAGATCAGGTTTTTGATTTAGATAGGAACCCGGATGAAAAATAACATCTGTAGCATCTGCAAGAAATCCAAAAAATGCAGCATCAATTAGACGGATTCTTGATTTTGACCATTCATCTTCTTCTGCATTGAGATTTATATAATACGGCGCATGAACACTTATCTTTACCTGGTTATTGATCCCACAACTCTTTATTTCTGCACAGATAGCTTCAGATACCCTTACAGACCTGACCCATCCATTCTCGAGTGCTTCTAAAGTAAGTTCACGGAGACGGGTGATTCCGCCTATTGTTCCGCCAGGTTTTTTATGTGTGGATTTAGGAATCCCAACTGTACCGAAGAGAAACATCTCTTATTTGATTTCAATAAATCTAATGAAATAAGGTACAAGAATCATCAAACCAATTATTGCCGCGAAAATCGCTGTCACAAAAACTGCTGCCGCACTGATATCTTTTACTTTTTTTGCCTTATTATCAAACTCTGGACAAACAATATCAACGGTATATTCAATCGCCGTATTCATTAATTCACACGATATAACGGCCATGATTACCATTAATAAAATAATCCATTCAGCCAAAGAGACGGAAAATATTATTCCGGCGAGTATGACAGCCAGTGCTGTAAAAACGTGAAACCTGAGGTTCATTTGAGATTTTAGTGCTTCTTTCAAACCTGATATTGCATTTTTAAATGGTTTAAGTGTCATCTGTTCTGCTTACGAATTAAGGTAGTTTAATATTTCATCTTGTTTGATGGCCATTTGATTTGAATCCTTAGGATTTTCATGATCGTAGTCTAATAAATGAAGAATTCCATGCACAATTAACAACCGGATTTCTTTTATAAGCTCCCACCCCTTTTTTTCTGCCCGCAGGTTTGCCTTTTCAAGCGATATGATGATATCACCAAGATATAATCTGCCGCTTTCAATATCAATTTCTTTGTAAGGAAATGATAGAACATCTGTTGATTCGTCAAACCCCCTGAATTGTCTATTTAATTTCTTTATCGTACGGTCATTAGTAAAACAAATTATTACATCTGATTCCGAATGTTCTAAATAGCGTAATACATTCTTTGCAATGCATTCAATCTCTGACTTGGAAATTCGATTTAGAGAAATATTTTTACTTTGGACAATAGTCATAAAATATTTTGAACCAATCAGATTCATCCGCTTTGTGGATATTTTATTCGCTGGTGGTATATATTTTGCAGCGTTTTAATAAAAGATTTCTTAATTAATGACAGGTCTTTAAAAGTCAAATCGGCATGATCCAGCTGATTGGTTGTGAGGTAATAATTAAAATTATCATCGATAATATGG
>JAFGQO010000044.1 GCA_016935615.1 Bacteroidales bacterium | reverse complement strand
CAATAAATATTGAAGAAATATGCGGGTTTTTTTTAACCCTTAAGTGCTATTATATATGATAACAATATTACAGATAACAGAATCATCAATTGTTTTAAAATTGATGATAGTCGGGGGAGTTTCCTTAATCGGTGGAGGTATTTTATCTTATCTGTTGTGGAATGTAGCCCTGAAAAGAAAAAGCAAGCATATTATTGATGAAGCTATGACTGAAGCGGAAGTGATTAAAAAAGACAAAATCCTTCAGGCAAAAGAGAAATTTTTCCAGCTCAAATCTGAACATGAAAAATTCATTAATGAGAGAAACAACAAGCTTGCTGCTGCTGAAAACAGATTCAATCAGAAAGAATCTGTTTTATCCCAGAAGATTGAAGAAAATGAACGTGCCAAAAAGGAAACCGAACTGATTCGTGAGAATCTGAATGTGCAAATGAGATTGCTTGAGAAAAAGTCTGAAGAGCTTGATAAAGCTCATAAGCAACAGGTAGAGCAATTGGAGACTATTTCGGGTTTATCTGCTGAAGATGCAAAACAGCAATTGATCGAATCTTTGAAAGAGGAGTCGAAGACTGAAGCCATGTCGTATATCAACGAGATAATGGATGAAGCAAAAATGACTGCCTCACGGGAAGCAAAAAAAGTTGTTATTGAAACTATTCAGCGTGTAGCAACTGAAACAGCTATCGAGAATGCTGTAACTGTTTTTAACATTGAAAGTGACGAGATTAAAGGAAGGATCATCGGACGTGAAGGAAGGAACATCCGTGCTCTCGAAGCTGCTACCGGAGTTGAAATAATTGTTGACGACACTCCTGAAGCCATTATTCTTTCAGCATTCGATCCCGTGCGTCGTGAGATTGCCCGACTTTCGCTTCATCAGCTGGTTACGGACGGACGCATTCACCCTGCCCGTATTGAAGAGATCGTTTCAAAAACGAAAAAACAGATTGAAGAAGAAATTGCCGAAGTTGGAAAACGTACGGCAATCGACCTTGGAATTCATGGATTACATCCTGAATTAATAAGACTCATCGGAAAAATGAAATACCGTTCTTCCTATGGGCAGAATCTTCTGCAGCACTCGCGTGAAGTAGCTAATCTGTCGGCTATTATGGCATCTGAATTGGGTCTGAATCCCAAACTGGCCAAACGTGCCGGATTATTGCATGATATAGGAAAAGTGCCAGATGATGAACCTGAAATCCCACATGCTGTATTTGGGATGAAACTTGCTGAAAAATACAAGGAAAAACCGGAAATCTGCAATGCAATCGGCGCACATCACGATGAAGTTGAGATGATCAGTTTGATCTCTCCAATCATACAGGTGTGCGATGCTATATCAGGTGCAAGACCAGGAGCAAGACGTGAAGTTGTTGAATCTTATATTAAACGGTTGAAAGAACTTGAAAATCTGGCCCTCTCCTACCCGGGAGTTTTAAAAACATATGCTATACAAGCCGGCAGGGAACTGAGAGTTATTGTTGGCAGCGAAAAGGTTTCTGATAAAGATGCTGATTCACTTTCCTATGAAATTGCCAAGCGAATACAGGATGAAATGACCTATCCTGGTCAGGTAAAGATTACTGTTATTCGGGAAACAAGAGCTGTCAGCTATGCCAAATGATCAGAGAACTGCAGAAAGCTCTCTCAGTTTTTTTATTTTGCCATGGAAACCTAGTTTCTCATAGGCCAGAATTAAATTATTGATAAGTCTTATTACGATTTGTTTGTTATGACAAATGGTGTAGTAAGACTTATCGTATTTCAGGTTTTGCTGATCAATGAAATAATCGATCTCTCTTCTGCCCAGTATTGCGCCCTTGTTATAAGGATTCACATAAAACAAAATATCATTGTCTTCATGAATTGAATTTTCAGGTTTGCTGTCATCCTTATATGCCAGGATAAATATTTTCGGCAAATTCACTCCATAAACCGGCAATTCCAACTTGTAAGCAACAGACATATAAATGATTGCCAAAGAAATCGGATTCCCTTTTTTAGTCTCCAGTACCTGATTAATAAAAGAATTCTGGGGAGAATAAAAATTGCCTGAGTTTCTTGTATATTTATGCAAATCAAAAATTACATAATTCAGGATCTTAATTTTTTCAAGCGGCGTAAGGTTATTATTCATTTCAAGCCATATATCGGCTTTTATTTTCTCAATCTGAGAATCAAGTGCTGCTATTTTGATCTCAGGAAACTGGAACTGAGCTAAAAAACCTGCTCCTTCCAGAATGTATTCGCAACCTCTGTCAGACCAGTCTTTTAAATTTCGTTTGGTAGTTTCAAACTGGATGTCCTGAATTACATTTTCAAGTCTTTCCTGCAGTTTCTCATTCAATGTCGACTCCCAAACTTTCTCAAGGTGTGGAATGATTTCAATTCCCTGCTGAAGCAAATTGTCAGTAACGGCATTTATAACCTCAGAATCCGTATCATCCAGCAGATGGATGAGAGCTTCTATTTTATTTTTATTCACAGCCTTCAGCTTTGTACATTCAAAGCTATTAAATATATTGTTTTCATTCTTATATTCATTTAGGATCTTCCTAACATTTTTACCAACCTGCATTTCTCCGACACAAACAACTTTTATAAAACAGATAAAGCTTCAGGTTATTAAATATTAATAAAATTGTTTGACTATTATTAAAAATTTTCATAGACTTGTGGTCTTTGTGACTATTTCGAATATTATTCTTTGTATATTAATGGAATTATCAATACTTTAGACATATGATCCTGTTAGGAATTGATGTAGGAAGTTCAAGTGTTAAACTATCTCTTCTGGATGCCGGTTCCGGCAAAAATGTGGCATCAGCTCAATATCCGAAGCAAGAAATGAAAATCATTTCTCACAAGCCGGAATGGGCAGAACAAAATCCCGAAGATTGGTGGCATAATATTCTATATGCGCTGCGTGAGTTGTCACAGACAGACACTGTTGATCTCTCTCTGATTCAGGCCATTGGAATCACATATCAGATGCATGGTTTGGTATGTGTTGATAAAAACCATGAGGTGATCAGACCTTCAATTATCTGGTGTGATAGTCGGGCCGTTGAAATAGGAAATAAGGCCTTCAACGATCTGGGACACGAAATATGCCTCTCAAGACTCCTGAACTCCCCGGGGAATTTTACTGCTTCAAAAATAAAATGGGTAAAAGATAACGAACCTGAATTGTACAAAAGAATTCATAAAATTATGCTACCTGGCGATTATATAGCCATGCGACTCACAGGAGAAATAAATACCACTGTCACAGGTCTTTCAGAAGGTATTTTCTGGGATTTTCCCAACAACAGGATAGCAGATTTTCTACTGGATTATTATGGTATTCAAAAGGAATTGCTCCCTGATATTGTACCTGCATTTGGTATTCAGGGAAAACTATCGAATGATGTTGCAAAGCAGTTGGGCCTCAAGTCAGGAATACCAATTTCTTACCGGGCAGGTGATCAACCAAATAATGCCTTCTCACTAAATGTTCTGCATCCCGGAGAAATTGCTGCAACTGCAGGAACTTCCGGTGTTGTATACGGAGTAACGGATCAATTTGCATACGATCCCGAATCGAGAGTAAATATTTTTGCTCATGTAAACCACAACGATCCAAATTCACGTATGGGTGTACTTCTATGTATTAACGGAACAGGAATTCTTAACAGCTGGATACATAAAAACGTTGCCGGATCAAAGTTATCCTATGCAGAGATGAATGAGGAAGCCTCACAGGTAGGGATCGGATCGGAAGGATTGTCTGTTATTCCTTTTGGAAATGGTGCAGAAAGAGTTATCGAAAACAGAAATACAGGCTGTCAGATCAATTATCTGAATTTCAATATACACAATGCATCTCATCTTTTCAGGGCTGCTCAGGAAGGGATAGCTTTTTCTTTCAAATATGGTATGGATATTATGGCCAAACACACAGGACTCGAGGTTTCAAGAATCAGGGCCGGTCATACCAATATGTTCCTGAGTTCAATCTTCAGAGACACCCTGTCAGGTATTACAGGAGTTCCTGTTGATCTTTATGATACGGATGGCTCCGAAGGAGCAGCACGTGGTGCTGGTGTGGGCTCAAAGATTTTTGCATCTTTTGAAGAAGCTTTTGCTAACCTTGTTAAGCTTTCATCCGTAGAACCCGACAAAAATAAAATTGATACCTATAAAAAAGCATATGCCAATTGGTATTCATCACTTGAAAAATTGTTAAACTAAATAATAAGATCCTATGAACATAGTAAAAGGAAAGCAGGAATATTTTCCCGGCATCGGGAAGATACAATACGAAGGAAAAGAATCAAAAAATCCATTTGCTTATAAGTGGTATGATGAAAACAAAATTGTAGCCGGAAAAACAATGAAAGATTATTTCCGATTTGCCATTGCATACTGGCATACATTCTGTGGTGATGGTAACGATCCGTTTGGAGGAGGTACACACAAATACAAATGGAATGAAGGTCCGGATGCGATTACACGTGGTAAAAATAAAATGGATGCTGCATTTGAGTTTATTTCCAAACTTGGTGTACCCTACTATTGTTTCCACGACTTTGATCTTGTAGAGGAAGGCCCAAGCATAAACGAATCAGACAAAAATGTCCAGGCTTTAATAGACTATGCAAAACAAAAACAAGCAGAATCCGGGATAAAACTTTTATGGGGTACAGCCAATGTATTCGGAAATCCGCGGTATATGAACGGTGCAGCAACAAATCCTGATTTTACGGTGCTTGCATATGCTGCAACCCAGATTAAAAGAGCCCTCGACGCTACGATTGCCCTGGGAGGCGAAAATTATGTTTTCTGGGGTGGACGTGAAGGATACATGTCATTGCTAAACACAAATATGAAGCGGGAAAAAGAACACCTGGGAATGATGCTTACCAAAGCCCGCGACTATGCCCGTGCGAATGGCTTTAATGGAACGTTCCTGATTGAACCCAAACCAATGGAGCCTACGAAACATCAATATGATTTTGATACCGAAACAGTCATCGGATTCCTTCGGTATTTCGGACTTGATAAAGACTTCAAACTGAACATTGAGGTGAATCATGCAACCCTTGCAGGTCATACTTTCCAGCATGAATTGCAGGTTGCCGCCGATGCCGGCTTACTCGGATCAATTGATGCCAACAGAGGCGATTATCAAAACGGATGGGATACTGATCAGTTTCCGATCAATATTTACGAACTTGTAGAAGCTTTGCTTGTTATTTTACCGGCAGGTGGATTTACTTCGGGGGGTGTTAACTTTGATGCAAAGAGAAGAAGAAATTCTACAGATAATGAAGATCTGTTTTTTGCCCACATTGCCGGAATGGATGCATTTGCACGCGCCCTGACAGTGGCAAACAATATTCTTGAGAAAAGCGATTATCTGAAAATTCGTAAAGATCGGTATTCAACGTTTGACAGTGGAGCAGGAAAAGAATTCGAACAGGGGAAAATGGGGCTTGAGGAATTAAGAAAATATGCTATCAAAGCCGGTGAACCAAAAACAATCAGTGGGAAACAAGAATATCTTGAGAGTATAATCAATCAATACATTTAGTAGAATATATGTCAGATACGAATTGCAGGTTTGTTATTACAAAAGAAAAGTTTGGAACATACTCCCTTTACAGGTTGCAGGACAACAAAACCGGGGAGTATGTTACAATACTTCCGGATTTTGGAGGTTCAGTAAATAGCCTTGTGCTAAAACAAAATGAAGAATTGCTGAATATAATTGACGGATATCATTCAGTGGAAGATATCACAAAAAACCTTATTACAAGTTTTAAAGGAAGCAACCTGTATCCTTTTCCGAATCGCATTGAAGGAGGAAAGTACGCATTCAAGGGACATACGTATCATCTTATTTGCAATTTCCCCCAGGAAAATAATGCAATACACGGTTTGGTATACGATAAAGTCTTTGAGCTTATTTCAAAAGAAGATGGCGATTTTGCCTGCAACCTGATCCTTAGACATATCACTACAGAGACTATATCAGGGTATCCGTTTGAAAATATGATAGAGATCCATTACAAATGGGACGAACAAAATCAGTTTGAGTGTACTACCAAAATTACCAATCTTTCCGACGGTTCAATGCCTGTTGGTCAGGGTTGGCATCCCTATTATACAGCAGGAAATGTTTCTGTGGATGAACTGTATATTCAATTCCCTTCAAAGGAAATTCTTGATCTCAATGAGAAAGGAATTCCTACCAGCAAAAAAAGTCTATACAAGAATTTCAATTCCCTTTCGCAATTGGGAAAAACAAACTTTGACAGTTGTTTTGTATTGGACAGTGAATCAGAAAATGCAGAAATAACAATTGAAAACAGGAAAGAAAATATTACATACAAAATCTGGCAGCAAACAGGAATCAATAAATACAACTATCTTCAGGTTTATACTCCTCCGTCGAGGACATCAATTGCTATCGAGCCTATGACATGCGCTCCAAATGCATTTAATACAGGAGATGGATTAATTGTACTGGCTCCTCAGGAAAGAATATCCTTTGTCTGGGGCATTAAAAGAACAGTATAATTCTCGGAACCGGTTACATTTTCAATTAAAGAGAAGTCAGTTTGAAAGGTTAATGAAGGTCACCGCCGTGCTCCGTCGCACGCTGTCGCTGAAGCTTTAGCGCAGGTGCCAGAAGCTATGGCGCAAGCGACAAGCAGACAGGGTATCTTCATTTGGTTTTTATCAAAACCACCTGAAGAATTTTTTATTTACTTTAAGAAACTTAAGGTCTTATTTATGGATCTATATGATGCAGCAATTCAGGTTCTGCCATAAAGTTGTACAAATTCTCACAAATACTTCACAGCCGGCCTCTTTTCTATTTTTTATCTGCAATGCTTTCTGCTATTTCATGCCAAGAAATGATAGGGCTTTTTTATAAACATTTTCGGCGGTATAACCAAGTTTTTCATCCAGCACCTTTGCCGGTGCTGAAAAACCAAAACTTTCCAGGCCAATAACCATTCCTTTGTCTCCTGTTAATCCCTGAAGCGTAACCGGCAATCCTGCAGTCAATCCCAGAACCGGTTTGCCGGCAGGAATAATCATATTCTGATATGTCTTATTCTGCTCTTTGAATAATCCTTCGGAAATAACCGACACAACTTGAGTATTGATGTTTTTCTTTTCTTTTAAAAGCTTTGCTCCTGCAATGAGAGTAGACACTTCTGATCCGTTCCCGACAAGAACAATGTCTGCATCTCCTTCATCTTTGTACACAATATACCCGCCTTTTTCAGCTTGTAATGCTTCATCAAATCTATCCGATTCAGCAGGAATATCAGGTATATTTTGTCTGGATAACAACAATGCCGTCGGTGTATGGGTGTTCTCCAAAGCCATTTTCCAGGCAACACTTGTTTCCATTGCATCTGCAGGTCTGAGCACCAGCATACTTCTTTTTCCGGAATGATTGCGCAGCTTTTCAAGCAATCTGATCTGAGCTTCCTGTTCGACCGGCTGATGCGTAGGCCCGTCTTCTCCAACCCGGAATGCATCGTGTGTCCAGACATATTTAACAGGCAAACCCATAAGTGCAGCCAGGCGAATGGCCGGCTTCATATAATCAGAAAAAACAAAGAATGTTGCACATACCGGAATAACGCCTCCATGCAATGCTATTCCATTAGCAATGGCAGCCATAGTCAATTCGGATACACCTGCCTGAAGAAATGCACCGCTGAAATCTCCTTTTTTAAATTGTTTTGTGTTTTTTAAAAATCCATCTGTTTTATCACTATTTGACAGATCGGCTGAAGCCACGATCATATTTTCGAGATGTTTGGCAAAAAACGAAAGTACTATCCCTGAAGCTCCCCTTGTGGCAATGTTTTGTTTTTGTTCTATCGATTTAAAATCGATCGAAGGAACTTTGTCTTCGAAGAAACTTTTTAATTTATCTGCCAATTCGGGATTTTCTGATTCCCACTGACTCTGAATATCTTTTTTCTCATTGGCTTTCTGAATTTTTGCAGCATTTACCTTGTTCCAGAACTCTTTTACTTCAGGAAATATTACAAAAGGATCTTCAGGATCGCCGCCGAGGTTCGTGATGGTTTTTTCAAACGAAGCACCGGCAGCACTAAGTGGCATACCATGTGTCTCAGATTGTCGTTCAAATGATCTTCCGTCTTCAGTAACTGCACCCTTACCCATGATCGTCTTTCCAATGATAAGAGTCGGCCTTCCCTTTTCGTTGCATGCCGCTTTTATGGCATTTCTGATCTCCTGCTGATCATTCCCGTTGATAGTCATTACATTCCAACCCCAGGCAGAATATTTCTTTGCCGTATCTTCATGCGTTACAGCACTTGTTTCTGTAGACAGCTGAATATCATTTGAATCATAAAACATAATCAGATTGCTCAAACCAAGATAACCTGCAATGCGACCTGCACCCTGCGAAATTTCTTCCTGAACACCTCCGTCAGAGATAAAAGTATAGATCTTATGTGACATCCATTCACCAAAACGTGCCGCCAGGAATCTCTCTGCTATTGCAGCCCCCACTGCCATTGCATGCCCCTGTCCTAACGGACCTGACGTATTTTCCACTCCTTTTGACGGATTGAGTTCGGGATGACCGGGGGTATTGCTTTCCCATTGCCGGAAATTTTCAATATCATGCAATGAATAATACCCTGCAAAGGTTAAAATCGAATACAGCATAGGTGACATGTGACCGGGGTCAAGAAAAAACCTGTCTCTGTTGATCCAGTTCCCATCCCTGGGATCATAGTTTAAAAATTCTGAATAAAGGATACTTACAAAATCTGCTCCTCCCATAGCACCCCCGGGATGACCCGATTTTGCCTTTTCAACCATTGCTGCTGATAGAATTCGAATATTGTCAGCCGATTTTTCGATAACTTCCTTCATAATCTGTTGGTATAATTAAATGAATACGTTACAAACATACTGCGTTTCAAAGTTCACAAAAGTAATGACTTTTCATACGTTTAAAATTATTTACATTAAAAAATATAAAAATTTTATACCCGTCATGGAGTTACTCCATTGATGTTCTTACCAGAAATTTTTCATCTTTTTAATTTGCAAAAATGGAATGCCGACATTCTTCATATTCTTTTCAGAAGGAATACATTTCATGGCCATCAGTCTTAAAAAGCACTGATATGCTGAATGGAACACATATTCTATTTATTGTTTTTGAAATTGGTAAAGATTCGTATTTTTACCTTCGTTCCAAAAAAAAAATTGCATCATGATTCAACGTATTCAATCCTTATTTCTTTTGACCGCTACGATCCTTTCTGTCATCATTGTTGTGCATCCAATTTCAAGTTTGGCTTTAACCAATAAGGTCTTTGCGGTCTTTAATACGTATGGATTAATGACCAATGGCGATGATCCTGAAATGTTATATAACACCTTTCCTGTTCTTGTACTTGCTATCGTTACAGCCTTGCTTAATCTGACTGCCATTTTTCTTTTTAAGAAGAGAATTCTTCAAATGAGAGTTTGCGTATATAATATCCTTCTTACCATAGGACTTATAATTTCTATTTTTATCTATTACCTGTTAATCAGGAACAAGTTTGATGTTGTTTCACATGCATTTTCATATAGCGCAGTACTGCCATTTGTAAATATAATCTTAATTTTCCAGGCTTTTCGGGGTATACGAAGAGATGACCTGTTGCTAAAATCTTATAACCGGTTAAGAGATTAAAACCCGTACAACCATCAGATTATTTCAATGTGCTCGTGATCTGTGATCTTTTCACAGTAGATGCACCTCAATGTAATATCCTTTTTATCGGTAACCTGAAATTTTGTTGGTATTTTTTCATGATTGGTAATGCACATCGGGTTTACACATTTGGCAATACCTGTGATCTCATCCGGCAATTCAACCACCCTTTTTTCAATGACCTTATAATCTTTAATAATATTAAGTTTTGCTTCCGGTGCAATCAATGCAATTCGGTTGATGTCTTTATCTTTAAAAAAAATCCCTGACAGTTTTATGATGGCTTTTTTCCCAAGTTTCTGACTTTGCAGATTTGTGCCGAAAGTGATCATACCTACGTTTTTCTCCAAACGCAAAATTGAAATTACTTTAAACAAACTGTTAGCAGGAATATGATCTATTACCGTTCCATCTTTAATTGCACTGACTTCTAATATTTTATCTTTCATAGAGAATTGATTTATCAGAATTTACATGTTTTCATTACTGAACAATTTTGCATTTTCATTACAAGTCAAGTATCAGGGAAATAATAGCTTGCCGTACATAAACCCCGTTCTCAGTTTGTTGAAAATAGTATGCTTTAGGATTCTGATCAACACCAACATCAATTTCATTTATTCTTGGCAGAGGGTGCAGTATTTTCATATTCGCTTTTGTACCTTCAATCATTTCATTCTTTAATACATAAGCATTTTTGGTTCTTTCATATTCTATCGGATCGGAAAAACGTTCTTTCTGCACCCTGGTCATATATATTATATCGGCATCTCTTATGCTTTTATCCAGTTCTCTTGATTCATGAAAGGACAATTTCTTATTCCTGAGGTGTGATTTATATTCTTCAGGCATTCTGAGTTCATCGGGCGAAATAAAATAAAAACTTGCATGGAATTCGGAAAGTGCCATAAGCAGTGAATGCACTGTTCTGCCATATTTCAAATCACCCACCATAAACACATTCAGATTGTTAAGATCTCCTTGTGTTTTCTGAATTGAGTACAAATCGAGCAAAGTCTGTGACGGATGCTGATTCGCTCCATCGCCTGCATTAATAACAGGCAAATGAGTGATTTCACTGGCATACCTTGCGCTTCCTTCCATTGGATGTCTCATAACGATCAACTCACAATAATTGCTGACCACACGTATCGTATCATAAAGAGTCTCTCCCTTGGCAAGAGATGAGGAGGATGAATCATTAAAGCCTATAATTTTACCGCCCAGTCTGTTAATTGCACTTTCAAAGCTTAACCTTGTTCTTGTTGAGGGTTCAAAAAATAAGGTTGATATTACTCTGCCTTTCAGAAGGTCCTGGTATGTTTTTTTTTCAAATTCCGCCGCGGTATCCAGTATTTTAAGGTATTCTTCTTTTGAGAAATCAGTAATTGAAACAAGGCTTTTGTTCTTCATTATTAGCTGGTTTATTTAAGTAAAATTAATTAACATAAAGTGTAAAAGAAAGTGTTGTTAAAATCTATTCACAAATTATTGAACAATTAATTTCAAATTTCGGACTTCTTCAAATAATGCCGCCACCCTATGGTATTTTTTTTTGCGTACACTTAATTCCATTTTACATATGTCATGAAACTCCTGACTTCTTATTTTTAATGATTCTTCTTTAATCGTACGCATTACCCTGTCGATCTGCTTATATTGAAAATGTATTTCGAAATTCACATCAATCGTGCATCCAATTATTACAGCATTCCTGATACAATCATCAGCTGCCGAACGATAGGCTTCTGTTAAGCCTGAAGTACCCAGCAAAGTTCCTCCAAAGTACCTTACTACAACAATCAGGATATTCGTTAATCCGTAAGAAAGAATTCTGCCATAAATTGGTTTGCCAGCTGTTCCGGAAGGTTCGCCGTCGTCATTTATCCTGTACAGTAAATCATCGAAGCCCAATTTGTATGAATAACAATGATGTCTTGCATTATGAAAACGCTTTTTAAGATCTTTCACTTTCAGTTTTGCTTCCTCTTCTGTTCTTATCGGATATCCGAAAGCCATAAATTTACTCCCTTTGCTTTTGTATATGCCTTTGCTGGGATTTTTTATTGTTCTGAATACATCATCTTCCATATAGATAAGTTGACTGTTTGAACCGGGAAACAGAAAGGACTTGCGGCAACCATCCTGTTCCTGTAACCTGTCATATCTTCACCATCTTACAAATCCACTTCTCCGCCAATTTCAATGCATAAAAAAGAAGCTGTCCAAAAAGTCATAAATTTTAAGAAAATGCCACAAAGACCCTGAGTCTTCAAGAATCACTAAATCCTGATTATCAGAACATTACTACTTTATGGATCTTCGTGTTTTAGTGATTTAGTGGCATGAAAATAACCTTTTGGACAGCTTCTTTAAATCAAAATTTCAGTTTCTTTTCGATATCTTCAATCTGACTTTTAAAATGCTTGTCAGTATCCATAAGATTGTTCACAGTCTTACATGCATGAAGAACCGTAGCATGATCCTTTCCTCCAATTTGTGCTCCAATGGTTGCTAACGATGATTTTGTTAAATTCTTACTAAAATACATTGCTACCTGCCTTGCCTGAACAATTTCACGTTTTCTGGTTCTTGACTGCAGCATTTCAATGCCAATATCGTAATAACTGCATACTACCTTTTGGATATAATCGATCGATACTTCTCTCTTGGTATTTTTTATCAGCTTATCAATCATCTCTTTTGCCAGATCAAGAGTTATCTCTTTTTTATTAAGTGTTGATTGAGCCAGTAACGAAATTAATGCTCCTTCAAGTTCTCTGATACTATCTGTTATATGTGTGGAAATATACTCAATAACTTCATCCTGCATTTCAATTCCGTCTTTGTATATTTTCTGTTTAAGAATTGCTATACGGGTTTCAAAATCAGGAATCTGAAGATCGGCTGACAGCCCCCATTTAAATCTCGATAAAAGTCTTTGTTCCATGCCCTGCAATTCAACAGGAGGTTTATCTGAAGTGAGTATAAGTTGCTTTCCCGACTGATGAAGATGATTGAAAATATGGAAAAACGTATCCTGAGTTTTTTCTTTTCCGGCAAATTCATGCACGTCATCTATAATTAAGACGTCAATCATCTGATAAAAATGGAGAAAATCGTTTTTGTTATTGTTCCTGATAGATTCAACAAATTGTGTCTGAAATTTATTGGCATTTACATAGAGGACTGTTTTATCGGGAAACTTTTCCTTGACTTCAATTCCAATAGCCTGTGCAAGATGTGTTTTGCCCAGGCCTGAGTCTCCGTATACCAATAAAGGATTAAAAGCCGTTCCGCCGGGATTATTTGCCACTGCAATGCCTGCTGATCTGGCAAGCCTGTTGCATTCTCCTTCAATGAAATTTGCAAAAGAATTTTCCGGATTTAACCTGGGATCAATGTCGAGTTTCTTTAACCCTGGGATAATGAACGGATTCTTAATTGTTTTTTCATCAGCATTTAAAGGAACGGATACGGGTCTGTTCCTCAATTCCCTCTGGTTATGGGCAGGAAGCTTTACAGTAAGAGGTTTGCTTTTGATTGCAGAATTGTGATCCATTACCACACTGTACTCAAGCTTTGCATCATACCCAAGTTCTTTTCTAAGAGTTTTGCTGATAATCTCAATGTATTTCTCTTCGAGATACTCATAAAAAAATGGACTGGGAACCTGAATGGTTAGGATGTTCTTCTCAAGTTTTAACGGCACTATTGGTTCGAACCATGTCCTAAAACTAATTGAGGGTACATTATCCTTAATTACTTTAAGACAATTGCTCCAAATTTCCCTATGCATTTTTTATATAGTGTTTAGTTTTAGGCTGTTATAATTTAAGGGTTTGTTAATTTTTCAGAAAGCAATTTTGTGAAAAAAAACATAAAAAAAAAATCGTTTTGCTCTTGATTTTTTCAATATGATTCTATCCATTTTAGTATCAGTTTATTAAAAATTAAAAAAAAATAAATTTTTCTTAAGTTATTGTATATCATATACTTATACTAATAACTTTCGTATCTCATTGTTAATTAATTATTTGGGAATTATTAAATCTGTATAAAATCAGGAATTGAAAACTAAAATAATTTTTTCTGCCACAGACTGCTTTTATTTCATAAATATATTTTTCAAATATCGGGTGTTGTTAATAACTTAACAAACGAAAACACCGTATTCAATTTGGAAACAAAATTATCTATTATAGGCTGTACCGGAATACCTGCACGTTATGGTGGTTTTGAAACATTTGCCGAAAATATTTGCAGAATATTAAAAAACAGTATGGAAATTACGGTTTTTTGCGACAAGAGTTTTTACAATAAAAATGAACGTACCAAAAGATGGAAAGGTATAACCCGAAAATTCCTTCCGTTACCGGCAAATGGTCCCTTTAGTGTGTTCTATGATTTGATTTCCATATTGATTTCACTGAGGAAATCTGATATTATTTTACTACTTGGAACAGGATCGGGAATTTTCATGCCGTTTTTTAGCCGAATCAAAAAAGCGAAATTCATAATACATCTTGACGGGATAGAATGGATCAGGCCGAAATGGAATCTCCCGGTAAGAAAATACCTGTACTATTCTTTTAAGCAATCCATTAAATTTTCCGATTATTTAATACTTGATAATTCTGCATTAAAATATTTTATCCCGGAAAAATATCACAACAAGCTGGTTGATGTAAAATACGGAGCAGATCATTTGCATGATATTGAAACTGATGAGGGATTGCATACAAAACCTTTCGCTTTGATGATATGCAGAGCAGAACCCGAAAACAATCTGCAACTTATCATCAACGCATTTGAGAATATCATTCATCTTGACCTGATCATTATTTCAAACTGGTCACAAACAAGATTGGGAAGAAAACTTAAAAGAACCTGCCATCATTCGAGGAATATTTTTTTCAAAGACCCTCTTTACGACCGGCCTGAATTGTTGCAGAAATACAGAAAGCAATGTAAAATATACATTCATGGACATGGCGCAGGAGGAACCAATCCATCACTTGTTGAGGCAATGTATTCAGGCTGCCCTATTCTTGCTTTTGACTCAGTATCCAATAGAAATACTACACAAAATCATGCTTTTTACTTTCAGGATTCTATGGAACTTGTCCATCGTATAAACAAGCTTTCTCCGGATCAATGGATGAGTTCAGTAAAACAAATGAAAGAATATGCCATGAATTTTTATACCTGGGAAAAGGTTATTCAACAGCTGAGAACGATAATATGATGTACTCGTCAACCCACTGCAATTTCTTTTTTTCTTAATCTTCAGTAAGGCGGAAATGTGTATTTTTGAATTTTAGTATTTTTAAACATTATGTATACAGCAGAACAATTCATTGTTCCCAAGCTTGGAAATTGCACTATTGAATCTCCTCTGAACCTTTCCAAGAAAGATGACGACGGAATATTTAACTACATACAGGACGATCAGCGTATCGTTATGAAATCTGATATCAGATACTATAAAGAATGCATAAACAATAATATTGAGCCCGTATCTTTTGAAAAGGCCGGTCCAAAAGAGTATATCTATTTTGATCCTGCGAAAACAAAGGTTGCAATTGTTACCTGCGGAGGTTTGTGCCCCGGATTAAACAATGTTATCAGGGGATTGGTAATGCAACTTTTTGATCGTTATGGTGTACAAAGAGTCATTGGCATCAAATACGGATTTGAAGGATTTATACCAAAATACAAGCACGAAATAATTGAATTGACTCCTGCAGAGGTTGAAGATATTCATATGCAGGGTGGCACCTTTCTGGGTACATCAAGAGGGCCTCAGGATATAGGAGAAATAGTGGATGCACTGGAAAGAATGAATATTAACATATTATTTGCTATCGGGGGAGATGGCACACTGCGCGGTGCGCATGCTATTACGGAAGAAATCATAAAACGCGGATTGAAAATAGCAGTAGCCGGTATTCCGAAAACCATAGACAACGACATCAATCTGATTGAAAAATCATTTGGCTTTGAGACTGCTTTTACTATTGCTATGGATGTTCTTCGCGGAGCACATAATGAAGCCAAGGGAGCCTTTAATGGAATTGCCCTGGTGAAATTGATGGGGCGGGATTCGGGATTTATTGCTGCAAATGCTGCCCTGGCCGTACAGGAGGTAAATTTTGTCCTGATTCCGGAAGTACAATTTGAATTGTATGGGAGTAACGGATTTTTACAAATATTAAAATCAAGGCTCGAAAGGAAGCATCATGCACTGATTGTAGTAGCTGAAGGTGCAGGACAAAATTTATTTCAGGATCAGGCGATTGAAAAAGACGCCTCAGGCAATATCAAGTACAATGATATTGGTATCTATTTGCGGGATACCATCAAGGAAGAATTCAGAAAACAGAGTTTTCCATTCACTCTGAAATATATCGACCCGAGTTATATTATAAGAAGTTCGGCTGCCAATGCCAATGACAGTCTCTTCTGCAATATTCTTGCACAAAATGCTGTGCATGCAGCAATGGCAGGAAGAACAGGCTTTGTTGTGGGATACTGGAATACCCATTTTACAGTGCTCCCTATTCCAATGGCTGTTGCAAAAAGAAAAAAAATATCAACCGAAGGTGAGCTATGGTCGAATGTAATTGAAACCACGGGACAACCTAAAAAACTGTTTTGATGATTGAAGCGGAGCTTTCTTAAAAGTTGAAGATTCGCTACTTGGACACTAATTCACGAAATACTCACAAAGTAATAGATAATTGAAAAACAGGAGTTTGTGAATTCTTTGAGTCTTCGAGACTGAACGGCTATCTTATAATTCTTAACTTTTATAACAACTCCGCTTCAGCAGGGTTGAACAGTGACAATAACTTTTTAACACCATGTATGAAGAAATGCTTTGGCAGAAAAGTCAATTCCGGCAGAAGTTAATTAAACAGTTTATAATTCATACTGTATTTTTTGTACATTTATGTAACTTCCTGATCAAACAAACGTTTTAAAACAATAAACATGGATATGAATATTACCGTTTCGCAAAAAAGACGACAAAGACGCTATAACGTACCGGTTATTGGACATTTTGCAAATCGCAGCGTGAGGTTTAATTCAATTTTGGAAGCCGAAGAATATACAGGGATATCTTATACCCTTATTTTTGAAGCTTGCATAGGTAAAATTTACAAGGCCCGAAATGTATACTGGGAATTTGAGAACGGAGCACATTATATTAAATACAAAGCTCATTTTATCAGAGCCAAAAGATTCATTGACGAAAATGGTTCTTTTGAAGGCTTTTATGATAACAACACAAAAGAATTGGCTGAAAAAATCCAGGGTTCCTGAGCCTTATATGAGCTGAAATCCCAAACTCATCAATTGTTTCTTATACTCAGCAGGTACATTTTCAATTGTCACGTCATACGTGCTGAATTCTCTCCTGAGTGGATAATTGCCCCGCAGAAGTTCAAAATCGTTGATAGAATTTCTTAATGCCCTGTCGTCTTGCCTGATATCATAAGTTTGTAAAACAAGATCAGTTATAATTTCCTGAAAATTTTTATTGTTCCCGTCGTATACAATCTCTTTTTTTTCGGGTACCGGAATATTGTCAGGTTGCCAATCGTCAATTCCCAAATTAAAGAATCTGCTCAATGCCTGAACGATCATTTTCGTCCCATTGGCTTTACCGTCTGCAGAATAACCTGCAATATGCGGAGTACCAATAAATGATTCGTACAACAGGTCTCTGTCAATAGCCGGTTCATTTTCCCATACATCGAGAATTACAGATTCCGGAAATCCCTTTTTTAAGAACTGTCTCAGTGCAGATGTATCAATCACCTCTCCGCGAGAGGAATTAATTAAAAGTGTTCCCCTGTTCAAACGACCCAAAAAATTTTCATTTACCATATGATACGTATGGTCTTCCCCTTCGTATATAAGGGGCACGTGAAGTGTAATAATATCAGCTTCCCGAAGTATCCCTTCCAGGGAAATAAATCCACACGGACCTTCAGCTCTCTGACGCGGAGGATCGTTCAATACCACCTGAATGCCAAGAATTTCAGCCAACCGAACAACTTTTTTACCCACATTACCTACTCCTATAACTCCAAGTGTTCTTTTCTTAAGATCTATATTCCTGCTTTTTGCAAACAGCACCAGGGCTGAGGCAATGTACTGCATTACTGAGCCAGAATTACATCCCGGAGCATTTATCCAGTAAATATTCTTCTTTTTACAATATTCGGTATCTATATGATCGTATCCGATTGTTGCTGAAGCTATAAATTTTACATTTGAACCTTCCAATAGGTTTTGATTGCAAATTGTACGTGTTCTTATAAGAAGAGCATCAGCATCTCTGATTTTATCTTTATCAATCTGTATTCCGGGATAATACTCAATATCTGCAAACGGTTCAATGATACCTTTAAGAAAAGGGATCTTTTCATCGGCAACAATTTTCATTCCTATTTCTGGATTAATCTTTTCCAATGATAACAAGAAATAGTATCAATTACAAACGGTTAAAACACGGTATTAACATTTTTTTCACCAACACGCAACCTTTTTGTACCCTTATGTATCTATTTTTATGATAAGGGTTAGATCTAATTACTATTTCACAAATTTCATTAGGGTAATACATTGAAAACCCAAAATGGAGTAAACCCAACAGACATCCCTGATAACACTATCAGGGATGTTTTTTATAAATTCATTATCAAAATCGGAAAGTATCACCTCTATTCACTCTTGAAAATCAAAAAAATCAATGTTTATAGTTAATTGAGAGTTAGCAAGTAAGACATAGTATCAACTTCAAATCTTAAAATATTAGGAACCATATTAATTTATTTTCGTAGAATTGCATACTAAAACAAACAACCAGTATGAGGTAATTGAATATGACTGTTTCCGAATCCGTTATTTTATTGAATTTCAGATTATTAATGTCATCAGTACATTTGCTCCCCGGAATTTTATACTTTTTAGGAGGAATGGGATCTTCATTGGGTGTATTTGTTATATATAAAATCATCAGGAGAAGTCAGAGACGCAGAGCATTTCATTCCGTATCCCATAGTTTACTGGATGAAAGCGATCAACTGAATATTTTAATAAATAATCTTCCGGATTGTGTTTTTTTTAAGGATGTTGACGGCAAATATATCCTGGCAAATCATAAATTCAGCAAAAAACTCAAAGTCAACAGACCCGAGGATTTATATGGCAAAACAGATAAAGATCTCTATGAAAAAGATGAATGCAGTAAGTACATCGAAAATGACAATAAAGTATTAACAGGAGAAGTTGAGATTGTTAAGCACAAGGAGGAAAGCAATAAAAACGGAGCAAGTCAGTTTTTCTTGACAACAAAAATTCCCATTAAAGATAAAAAAGGCAATATCATCGGGCTTATGGGAACTTGCTCTGATATTTCAGAACAGGAACTCAGTTCTCTGGAAATTGAAAAACAGCACCACATTATCGAGAAGGAAAGGAATTTACTGAGAGCCCTGATGGACAATATGCCTGACACAATCTATATCAAGGATAAAGAATGCCGGTTCCTGGACGGGAATCCTGAGCAAATAAAAGTCACTAAAGCCAAAACATTTAACAATTTAATCGGAAAGACAGACTTCGACTTCTATCCAAAGGATATGGCAGAGATCTTTTATAAAGATGACAAACAAGTTATTGAAACAGGAGAAGCGATAATCAATAAAGAAGAGATCGGGTTTGATTCCCGAGGTAACATCCGGGTCAAATCAACTACCAAAGTCCCGATCAGAGATAAAGATGGCAATATTGTAGGATTGGTAGGTATTGGCAGAGATATTACCCGTCAGAAAGAATCGGAAGAAAAGCTGAAAGAGCAGGCACAGAGTCTTCAGGAAATCAACGTCCTGCTTGAAGAAAGACAGGAAGAGATCAATCAGCAAGCTGATGAATTAAGCTCACAAAATACAATCCTGGAGAACGAAAGAAATCTATTGCGTACACTCATAGATGCAATACCGGATTTCATTTATATCAAGGACAAAGAAAGCCGCTTTATCACAGCAAATAAAAACACCTGTGAAATAATGAAGGCAAAAGATCAGAATGAGCTTGAAGGAAAAACTGATTTTGACTATTATGCCAAAGAAATCGCTCAAAAATACTTTGCTGATGAACGGGAAGTTATTAAATCGGGTAAAGCTCTTATAAACAGGCAGGAAATTGGCTTCGATAAAGAAGGAAATGAAAGGGTATTATCTACGACCAAGGTACCTTATTATGATGCTGATGGCAGAATTATTGGTATTGTGGGCGTTGGAAGGGATATAACTGAAATGAAAGAATTTCAGGAACAACTTGAAAAGCAGGCTGCTGATCTGCAGGAAAATAACCAGTTACTTGAAGAGCGTCAGGAAGAGATAAAGAAACAATCTGAATCTTTGACGGAACAGAATCTTCTTCTTGAAAAAGAAAGAAACCTGTTAAGGACATTAATTGATAACATGCCTGATTACATTTATATTAAGGACAAAGAAAGCAGGTTCCTTACTGTAAACAAACGGCTCTTAAAAGTAATGCATAAAGAATCTCTTGATGAGATCATTGGGAAAACGGATTTTGAGACTGCCCCTTCCAAGGAAGCTGCCGATCTTTATTACAAAGATGAGCAGGAACTATTACAAACAGGAAAACCAATTATCAATAAGGAAGAGATCGGGTTTGATGAGAAAGACAGGGAAAGAGTTATTTCAACTTCAAAAGTACCTTTTTACGACGCTGATGGAAATATTGCAGGAGTTGTTGGTATCGGACGCGATATTACGAAACAAAAAAATGCTGAAAAGCAACTTCGCGAACAAGCACAGAATTTGCAGGAGGTGAACATGATCCTGGAAGAAAGGCAGGAAAAAATACAGCATCAATCGGAAGAATTGAACAAGCAGGCACAATATCTTCAGAAAGCAAATGTTCAGCTGGAACATCTGAATGCAACAAAAAATAAGTTTTTCTCAATTATTGCACACGATCTAAAAAATCCTTTCCAGGCCATCTTTGGATTTTCCGAATTGTTAATGAGAAATCACGATGATTTTGAAGAAAATCAGAAACTGGAGCTTCTGACCATGATTAAAACCTCATCGGAAAGTGCGTTCAATTTATTGGAAAACTTACTGCATTGGGCACGGACACAAACCGATACAATACGTTACAATCCGGCACAAATTAAGATCTCGGAACTTATTGAACAAAACATCGAATTGACAAAAGCAAGTGCTGAAAATAAATCCATTTCACTCATTTCAGAGATCAACAGCGATTGCAATGTATATGCTGATAGCAACATGATCAATCTTGTTATACGCAACTTGTTGAGCAATGCCATCAAGTTTACAAAAGAAGAAGGCAGCATTGTAATAAAATGTTATGATGCAAAATCGGACGAATTGGCTGTTTCAATTACTGATACAGGAATTGGAATGTCCAAAGAAAATATTGAGAAATTGTTCCGAATTGATGAGTATTTTTCTACAACAGGAACATCCGGCGAAGGCGGTACAGGTCTTGGGCTTATCATTTGCAAAGAATTCGTGGAAAAGAACAAAGGAATAATATCCATTGAAAGTGAACCGGGCATTGGCAGTACCTTTACTTTCACGCTTCCAAAAAAGAAGAAGAAATAACCACTCCGATCAACTGTTCTCTCTATATACTTTTTGTCTCTTCAGTAGTGATTTAAACGGATCGAGTATTCTGCTCAGCAGACTTCTTTTGTCGGTAATAATATCTGCATTCCCAGGCATGTTTTGTTGAAAATCAAGGAATATATTATAATTTGTTACAAGCCTGTTGCTGTCAATAGCAATTTCCGCCATATAATTATTGTCGTTAGGAACAAGCGATATAGAAGAAATTTTCCCTTTGATGGTCCCAAATTCAAGATAAGGATAATTATCAAATTTAATAATAACATCATGTCCTTCCTTAACTTTGCCTGCTCCGACCGATGATAATTCAGTTTTTCCGACAATGTTTCCCTGGTCGTTTGGCAATACGGTTAAAACAGTTTCTCCTGAGTTTACATATTGATTCTCACTCCAGAATTTTGTAAAAGTAACCTGCCCGTTAAAAGGAGAGCTAAGAACATAGGAGTTCTTCCACAAAGAAATCTGTCCTTTCAGTCGTTCATATGCTTCCCTGATGCTCTGGAGATGGCCCCTGCTTGTTTCTTCCAGTTTCAATTCCAGTTCTAATTTTTCCTGTTCAAGGTCCGATATTTCAATTGTTGCTGCAGCTAATTCAGTCTGTGTTTCTTTCAGATTGAACAGTTTATTAAGCTTTTCCGTTTCGGATTTCTCCAATTGAGAGGAGGATAGCACATGTTCGGTAAATAACATGGAATCGCGCTTGTATTGTTTATTTGCCAGATGGTATTCCTTTTGCAAAACCTGGCCCTGCTCTTTCAGCCTGTCAAGATATAGTTTATACTGTTTAATTTCAGCTTGTATTGAATTAATTTTTCTTTTAAAATAATCCAAATTGACAAAGCTGTTGTATTCATCAATACGTTTCTGCAATCCTGCATATGCTTCCTGTACGGATCCTAATTTATATTCATCAGAAAAATCTGATGATATCAGGATCTTAACAGTAAAGTTCTCTCCCAACAGATCTTCAATTTTTTTAATATCCTCATATTCTGCCGCAGATTCCAAAATAGTTAATACCTGATTGCTGTCAACCTTTTGTTTATCCGACACATAAATATGTTTGATCTTAGCAGAAGCATTTGCAGTCAGATCGGCAGGTGGATTTTCCGTTGTAAGAATTACGCGTGCATTTATTACATCAGGATATTTCAATAAGGCTGCCCCTGCAATCAGCAAAAAGAGGACAAAGAGTATCACAATGGTCCCGTAACGAATGATCCATCGGGGTACTTGTCCAAGTATCTCCTGAATTTCTTCACTGCGAATTTTAAGGTTTTTTGCAGCCTGCTGATCTTTTTCAGTAACCGATAATCTGATCATTATACACCAAGTTCAAGTTGGTTTTTAACCAAGTTAAAATATTTTCCTTTTTTCTTTGTCAGATCTGTATGAGTTCCGGTTTCAACAATTTCCCCTTCTTCAAGAACAATTATCTGACTGGCATTCCTTACAGTGCTTAACCGGTGAGCTACAATAATCACTGTTCTTCCTTTGAAAAAATCTTTCAGGTTCTCCAATATCTCTTTTTCATTGTTCGCATCCAGTGCATTTGTTGCTTCATCGAAGAAAATGTATTGAGGATCTTTATAAATTGCCCGGGCTATAAGAATTCTTTGCATCTGCCCCTGGCTTAATCCAAGACCTTCCTGTCCTATCTTGGTATTAAATCCCATTGGCAGATTATCCACAATAGGATTAACATTTGCCAGTCTTGAAGCATAGAACAATTTTTCCTTATCAATGTATTCATCTGAAAGGGCGATATTCCGGGCTATGTTTTCAGAAAACAGGTAACCATCCTGCATAACCACTCCACAAATACTTCTCCAGTATGATGAGCTGATCTTCTGTAAATTCTCTTTGCCAATCATTATGTCACCCTGTATGGGTTTATAAAAATTCAGTAAAAGCTTCAGAAGAGTCGTTTTTCCACTCCCACTGGTACCTACAATAGCAGTAATTTTGTTTTTAGGAATTAAAAGATCGATATCTTTTAAAACAAACGGAGATTTAGGACCTTCGTACTGAAATGCCAGTTTCCTGACATGAATATCCTGGTGTTGATCCATCTGTGTAATCAAATAACTTTTGTCCATTTCTTCATCGTCCCTGCTATGCACCTCAGACAGGCGTTCAAGGCTGATACGGGCATCCTGTGTAGAATGAAAGAAATCGATCATCTGATCAATTGGACCTGACAACTGACCTATCACATAAGATATTGCCACCATAGCACCAAAAGTAAGATGTCCGTTAAGTACAAGCATTGCAGTATAAAAAATAATCAGGACATCCTTGTATTCATTAAAAATAAGAGCCCCTGCTCTTTGCTTTTGCTGCAAAGTAAGACCTTTCACACTTATCCTGAACAGTTTTGCCTGTATGTTTTCCCATTCCCATCGTTTTCTCCGTTCACAGTTGTTCAGTTTTATTTCATGCATTCCTGTTAACAGTTGGATCAATGTACTCTGATTACTTGACAGCTGGGCAAATTTCCGGTTATCAAGATCCTTCCGTCTCTTCATAAACTGCAAAGTCCATAACAGGTAAAATGTTGTTCCGGTAAGAAAAATCAAAAATATTTTCATGCTGAAGATAGCCAGTACAACACCCATAATGGTAATTGTAAATACAGAATGGAAAAGTTCAATGGTTGTTTTTGTCAGGAACAATTCAATCCTTCGGTGATCTGCAATACGTTGTATCAAATCGCCGCGATTTTTGCTATCAAAAAAAGAAATGGGCAATCGCATCAGCTTGATCAGAAAATCCGAAACCAGGTATATGTTTATTCGCGAACCAAGATGCAGGATAATCCAGTTCCTGATAAATTCAACCGAAAATCTGCTTGTTACCAATAAAAGCTGAGCAATAAGTATAGTGAAAATCAATGAAGGATTTGGTATAATTATACCCTTATCCACGATGGTCTGAAATAAAAACGGGAAAATCACCTGGATAACTGCTCCAAGAACAACACCAACAATTATCTGCAGAATGAGTGATCTGTATCCTTTCAGGTATTTTAAAAGGAATCTGAATTTTTTTCTGTCTATGTTTTCTTCATCCGATGTATAAAACCCAGGTGTTGGTTCGAGCTGAAGACAGATACCCACATCTTCATTGTCTTCGGTTGTTGTTATCCAACTTCTTATAAATTCATTTTCGTTGTAAACGATGTTGCCAAAGGCTGGATCGGAAACATATACTTTTCCTTTTCTGATTTTATATACAACCACGAAATGTTCCTGTTTCCAGAAAACGATGCATGGATGGATAACATCATTTTTTAATTGTTCAAACGATACTTTCAGTCCTTTCGTCCTGAAGCCTATATCTTCCGCAGCTTCGCTTATTCCAAGCAAAGAAACACCGGATCTGGTGATATAACTGTGTTCCCGAAGAGATTCCAGAGAATAATGTTTGCCATAATACCTGGCAATCATCCGTAAGCAGGCAGGACCACAATCGTTTGCGTCGTGTTGAATAAAAACCGGAAACTTACCCATTGAAAGAAGTTAATTTCTTTACAACACGAATCTAACTTAAAAAATTCAAAAATTCCATTTATCCCGAATTAATCAACAGGAGTTCAGAATCAACGAACTATTGATTCCATAGCTTGTCCCGATCTTTCGGGAAGGATAATCCTGATTTTTTTACAATGCAACAGATTTGCGGATTCTCTGGCGGAGTGTTCTTTTTACAAAAGATTTCTCTGTTTGTTTTCTTTTATCTCTCAATGAAACAGGTTTATAAGGTATTGTAAAATAAAATGTTGTGCCTTTTGAACCGTTTGATTCATACCATATGTTACCGCCCATTAATTCAACAAGTTTTTTTGACAGGCTTAATCCAAGGCCCAGGCCTCCTTGTGAGCTGTCTGATTCATCAAGTTTGGTGAATGTATTGAATACTAATTTTTCCTTTCCCTCTAATCCGCCAATGCCGGTATCACTTACAAAGAATTGAATTTCGTCTGAGTTAATGGTATACCCGATCTTTATAACTCCTCTTTCCGTAAATTTAAAAGCATTAGAGATCAGATTTATAAGAATCTGGGTCAACCGGTGAGAATCGCAGTAAATGTTTGAATCAATATCTTTCTCCGGCTTTGAAATGGAGAATACAATGTTCTTTTCAGAGATGTGTTTTTGAATTGAAAAATATGCACTGATTTCTTCCAGAAGATCATTTAATGAGCACTGGTTCATTGATATTTTAACCAAACCGGCTTCAACAATAGAAGCCTCAATAATATTATCCATTTTTCTGAGAAAATCCTTACTGCTCTCCCTTATATGATGAATATACTGTTTTTTCTCCTCTCTTTCCAGACTGTTAATTTCAATAAGGTCTGAAAATCCGACAATCGCATTTAACGGGGTTCTTATCTCATGGTATAAATTCCTCAGAAAAATTGATTTTGCATTTTCAACGCAATTGGTTTTTTCCTCCAGCAGATTTTCCAGCAGTTCAATTCTTTTCTTCAGATACTCAAATTCGACATCGTTAGCACATTTCTTTGCTTCTTCCGTCCTTTTCCTGAAAGGACCTGCAATTTTATTTATGATGTCATAAAATTTCATATGAGATAAATTAAGAGTCCAACCTTGGTACACAAAATGTTAACAGACAAAAAGACAGGTCCGGGAACCACCCCGGTCCTGTAACAAAAGCCCCGTATATGAATTTTTTAACACTATTTCAGTTTGTTCAGTATTTTTTTCGCATCCCTGGCATAATAGCCTTTTTTATCGACAATCTTCTGAAACACTTCGACAGCAGTTTCCTCATCTTCTTTCAGTAAATAACATAAGCCCAGGTACCATTCGGCCGATTCGATAAATGCATTTGATTTATGATCAATTATCCTTTTGAATCTCAGATTGGCTTCATCGTATTGATTGACTTCCAGATGAGAAATTCCGGAATAAAGGTTCAGTCCAATCCTGGAATTATCTTTTTCCAGTATCTGTTCAAACAATACAATTGCTTCATCAAACCTTTTGCTTTCATAAAGCATCATTGCTGTTCTAAGTTCATTGCTTACTGCATTTCCGGAAGTACGGAAACTCATACCGATTTCAGCAGGTTTAAAATATTGTGCATAAAGATCAGCAGAGGAAGGTTTATTCTTCTGTGAAATCAAAAGCATAGCGACCAAAGCAAATGCAACCGCAAGACCTGATACAATTACTGTGGCTTTTTTCATTGAATATTTACTGACTTTTACTGTCCACGGTTTATACACCTGATCGTGTATCAGATTCAATTGCTCTTTAAGAGCCATTGTTTCACTATCAGTAATGGCTGTCTGAAGATTCTTCTGCAATTTCACTTCATTTTGCAGTTTCAGATTACCTTCCAGTTCTTTTTCAAACCAGACACGTTCTTCTTTACTCATAACGTTATCAAGGTATCTGTCAACATATTCTGAATAATTCATTTCCTGTTTCATAATAAACAATTTGATTTACAACACACCATGTATACTATTATTTAACTATATTAACTATTCACTAGTCTATAATTATCCTGTTACCTTCAAATATCAGGTTATACTTATGTGTATGATCACATACACAATCTGACAAAAAAATTTTGTTTTTCTTTAACTACTCTCTTTTTATAACACCCGGACTGTTTTTGCCGGTAGATATTGCAATGTTTGCCCCTTTGCTTAGTAAAGCAATTTGTTTTTCGGCATTTTTGCCGAATTATTTAGTTTATATATTTTTTGGTTGTATAAACAACCTCTTTACTGTCACTGTTTAAGAAAAGGTTGGCGAGATAAAAAAATGCAAGAATTGGGAAAGGAATTGAAGTTGATGTTATGTGCCGTTAAAACCATTCTCTATCTCGCCAATGGATCCTCCTCTATTTTTATGAGAAAACAACCAGTTCTTAAAATCTTTATAACAAATCGTGACCATCGTCACCTATCTTGCCTCCTCCTCTGATCATTAACATGTCGTTTACAGTTAATTCGGTTAAAATTTTACATTCTTTGTTTAATTCTTCTTCAGCTAAGTGGTTTTTAAAGTTTTTCATCATTACGGGGTTTAATGTATTAATCTTAGAGTGCTTCGTTTTATATCGATAAGTTCCACTTCCGCAGGAAATGTCACCGCCATTTTACAACTTTTTTTGTTTTATTTTAAATAATAATTTAAAGTGGTCTGAATTTCAACACATTACGATCTTTATTTTTTTGTTATTATTTCCTATTTTAGATGTCTTGAGACCAGATCATTATGATTAAGCACAAAAAGAATATTATTTTCATTTTGATAATTCTGCTCGTTCTTTTTGTTCTTCAAGATTTCATCGGCAATCCTAACCATAACATAAAACAAGGAAGTCAAATTGATTTTTTAATTGCTTATAAAGATAGTGCAGCACATTCCCTTGACCTTGGAGATTACAGGAAATCGTTGTTTTACCTGCAGAAAAGTCATGAAAATGCTTTAAAAATCTATGAATCCGATGATGTTGAGATCGCCAAAAGTCTCGTAAATCTTGCCAATGCATATTCACGAAACTGGGATTATGATACAGCTTTGATCATGATCAAAAAGGCAGAGGATATCTATCTTCGGACTGAAAATATTGAAAATGCTACTTTGGGTTATTTATATTCCAGTATTGGAAACATCTATAAGAACACAGGAGATTATTACCATGCCACGGAATATTACAATTATGCCAGCGGGTTCCTGCACAAAGAAACCCGGGAACGCTATATGAACTGGGAGGCTCTGTTATATATACGCTTTTCCATGGTGAAGTTAATTTTAAAAGAATATTCCGAATCGCTTGATTACCTGGAAAAAGCTTATACAATTCTTCGCAAGCTTCCTGATAATTCAAGTTTGTGGGTTACTTATTACATCAACAAAGCCAACACTTATGCAGGGATGGATAAGCTTGAAAAAAGCATTGAACTTCAGCAAAAAGCAATTGATTTTTGCAGGAAATATCTATTATCTTATTCTAACCAGCTGATCATCTTGTACAATAATATCGGGCTGGACTATATTGAACTCGGGAATTACGATACTGCTGAAGAATATTTTATCAAAGGAATAGATATGCAAAAGGATATTTCTGAAAGAAGTGAGAATTTTGCAGAATTGCATGAAAGTCTTGCAAGCCTGTATCAAAGAAGAGGAGAATACAGGAAAGCACTTGGCTATTATCAGAGTGCACTGAAAATTGTCAGTTCAGGCTTTGCATCTGAAGATATATACGCTAACCCGAAAACCGGTCAACTTTTTAGCCCGTTGCTGGCACTTAAGATCCTGAAGTCAAAATCAGTCTGCCTCGATCAGCTTTACGACAAGGAAGGTAGTCTTGAATTTCTTGATGCTGCAATTGCATCTTCACTGCTCCAGATTGAAGTGATAGAATCAATGCGAAACAGCTACCAGTCGTTTGAAGCAAAACTGCAGATTGCCGAACATGAAAGCAGCACCTACAGTACCACACTCGAACTTGCTAATAAAGCCTTCCGGGCTAAGGGAGATATAACCTACGGCAAGCTGGCATTCGAAATTTCGGAAAAATCGAGATCCTCAGTCCTTCTTTCTGCAATACGTGAACTTGATGCCCGCGAATTTGGTAAAATCCCCCGGGATATGCTTAACATGGAAAAAAGATTGCTGAAGGATATTGCCTTCTATAAAGAAAGCATTTATGAAGAACAACAGCAAAAGTTACCTGATACCGGAAAAATAAAAATGTGGGAGAAGTATTTGTTTGAAGCTCAGCGAAGCCAGGAAAAACTGATTGGTCAACTCGAGCAAAAATATCCCGATTATTACCAGTTAAAATACAATACTACGGTAATTACGCCTGAAAAATTACAAAATCAACTGGCTCATAATGCAAGTATCATTGAATACTGTATTATGAAAAATGTACTTCATACCTATGTCATTACAAGCAGGCATTTTCATCTGATCACCACACCCATTGACAGTAATTTCCTGCACATAGTGAATGAATATCTTAATGAATACCACCTGTTTGATTACAGTGAACAATCGTATAGCGGATATACACAGTTTTGCTGGAACAGTAAGAATTTATACGACCTGTTAATACAGCCCGTAAGGAAATATATAAAGGGTGAAAACCTGATGATTGTTCCTGAAGGGATATTATCCTTCCTGCCATTTGAAACACTGATCGAAGAGTTACCTGATTCCCTTACAACCGGATATTATAAAGACCTTGATTACCTGCTATACGATTACAATATTTCTTATTCCTATTCTTCCACTCTTTTCAGTGAACTGGAACAAAAATCCTCCCGCAAAAAAATCAAAAAGCTTCTGGCTTTTGCCCCTGAATACAGTGCGGACCCTTTGTTTTCAGTAAACAATAAAACACCGGTTACCCGGCAGAATAAATACCGCAAAGATCTGTACCCTATTCCGGGAGTTATTGAAGAGGTGAACAGTATCAAAAATCTAATTCCTTCCGATGTTTACCTGGGAAAAGATGCTACCGAAACAAATTTCAGAAATACAGCGGAGAAGTATGATATTCTGCATCTTGCAATGCACACTGTAATTGACAATGAAAACCCTATGTTTTCAAAGCTTATTTTTACCCTTGGTGAAGATTCCCTGAATGACGGATTGCTGAACACTTATGAGATCTTTAGCCTGAAATTAAAAGCACAGCTGGTAGTATTAAGTGCATGCAGTACCGGTGAAGGAAGCTATAAACAAGGTGAAGGTGTAATGAGCCTGGCGAGAAGTTTTGCTTATGCCGGAACACCCAGTATGTTGATGACATTGTGGGAAGTTGAGGACCGATCGGGCGTTAAGCTTATGAAAGATTTCTATACTTATCTTTTAAAGGGAAAGTCAAAGTCAGAGGCTATGCGCTATGCTAAAATGCAATTTATTGAATATGCCAAACCGGAAAATTCTCATCCTTTTTTCTGGTCGGCATACATTACGATGGGGAATAATGATGCGTTGTTTAATAGCCACTGTCTGCCATTTGTTTATATTATAACAGGTATTGCTATTGCCGTAGTTGTTCTTGTTATGTTCCCGATGATAAAAAAAAGAACCTCTAACCTCTCTTAAACTCTTTGTAATCCGGATCTGCCTTAATCATTTTTATCAATGTTTCTTTGCATTTGTATTTTTTATTTCTCACGATCTTTTCACTTTTGTACCCCATTTTCCTGGCAATTTCTTCGTATGGCATATTATCAAATGTCATTTTTAATACTTCCCGGCATTCTTCTCCGAGTTTTAAAAAATGTTTTCTGAACAATCTTATCTCCAATTCATCATCAATAAGTTTTTCTGCAGGATTGTCATTTGATTCTGATTCAATTATCCCCTGAATATTCTTCTCGTGTATTTTTCGATGACGCAATATTTTTAGCCAAATCAGGCGCGCCATCCCATACAGATAGGCATCGAAACTTGTCTGGATATCAATTGAGTTTTCTGAAATTTGTTTATAGGCAATTATGATCGATTCCTGGAATACATCCTTAGCATCATCCTGGTTGCCACCATTTGAAACAACATAATATCTAACGGCAGGAAAGATTTCTTTGTAAATAAAGCCAAGTACTTTATTATCACGATTTTTTACTCCTTCTATTATTTGCCCAAGTGTAAATTTTTTCACTGCAATAGAATGTTCCGCCACACCTTTTGATAAATATTATTCTTTCAAAAGACAGACATCAGTTAATATGAAAAACGAAACATCTCCCGGTATATCAAACCAAATATAAGTATTTTTTTGTCTTTTAAAGCTTAATGTTTGAGCAATATAAGAATTCATCTGTGTATTTGAAGTATTACTTTATATATTACTCTGCCTGATAAACGATAAGGTAAGGTTGAATTTCCTTTCAGTTTATTTTTTGCAACAAAGGCATCCGGTACAAACATACCTGTTTTTCGATCTGGCCGGACGAATAAACTGAATTAGTGCATAACATGTCCTTAAGCATGCCATAGCAATTATAAAATAGACTATAATATCCTGAATCATATTTATTTAGTTTTTTAAACTGCAATAAAAAATTGTCCGATCTGAAACACCAGAAAAGAAACCAGGTATGCAAGAAAAGTAGTATAAAAGATCATAAACAATGCCCACCAGGAATTTCCGGATTCTCGTTTTACGGCAGCAAATACAGCAATGCAAGGAAAATAAATCAATGTAAACAAAAGAAATGATATAGTAGAAAGAGGATTAAAAACCTTCTGCCCTTTCAATTTACCGGATTCGTATTTTTCTTCCTGCAATTTTTTTGCCAGCTGGGGTTTTAATTTATCATTCTGTGAATCTACCTGGTGCAAAACTCCAAGTGTACTTACAACAACTTCTTTGGCTGCAATTCCCGACAGCAGACTCACCCCCATTTTCCAGTTAAATCCCAGCGGGCGTATAGCAGGTTCTAAAAATTTACCCAGTCTGCCGATGTAAGAGTTTTCAAGCTGGAGTTGCTTGATATTTTCATTATGATCAACAAGCCCGGCATGATCAGGATCCGAATATTCAGCGAGGATAACAGGATCGACTTTCCTTGGAAAATATCCCAGTGTCCATAAAAGAACAGAAGCAATCAGAATTACACCTCCCATTTTTTTCAGATATTGTGATCCTTTGAACCACATATGTTTTATCGTAGATCGGAAAGTTGGCATCCGGTAAGGTGGCAATTCCATAACAAAGGGAGTGCCCTGACTTTTAAAAATTGATCTGCGAAAAACGATTGCTACAAGAATTGCAAGCAGAATCCCGATAAAATAAAGAAGAAAAAGAAGGGTTCCCTGCATATCCGGGAATACAGCACCTATAAGTAACAAATAGACCGGCAGTCTTGCCGAACAAGACATAAAAGGTATGATCAACATAGTAAGAATCCTGTTGTTTTTGTTCTCTATATTTCGGGTAGCCATAATTGCCGGCACATTGCATCCAAAGCCCATAATCAGAGGTATAAACGATTTTCCATGCAACCCGATCTTATGCATTAGTTTATCCATGATAAAAACGGCCCTTGCCATATAACCTGAATCTTCCATAAAAGAGATAAAAAGGAACAACAGCAGGATATTTGGCAGGAAAACCAATACTCCTCCAACTCCCCCGATGATCCCGTCTATCAATAAATCCTTTAACGATCCCTCGTGCATGACAGCGGACAACCATATTCCAAGGATATTTACACCTTCTTCGATCCAATGCTGAGGATAGCTACCGAATTTAAAAGTTGCAGCAAAAATTAACCACATAAAAAACATGAAAAACGGGAATCCATAGAATTTATGAGTTAAAATACTGTCCATAACTTCTGTGGAGTCGTATTTCCCGGGCTCTCCCTTTTCATATGTTTCTCGCAAAGCACCGGCGATAAATCCATATTTCTTACCTGCAATTACATCACTTGCATCCTCACCGAACAATTGTTTTATTCTTTCCCTTTCTTTAACAGAGGTGTCCTTAATTTCTTTTTTGTTGAGCGTATTATTTAAATATTGTTCGATGTATGTGTCCTTATCAAGAAGCTTCAATGCAATAAACCGGGAAGAAATGCGATCTGTGATCGAATAGTTTTCAGGTATTTTAATCAGGTTTTGAATCTTCTGAACAGATTGTTCTATTTCATTTCCATAGTTAATGTGTATATGTCTCTGTACAGGATCGTTATCATTAAATACTTCAATGATCTTCTTCAGCAGGTTCTGTATCCCTTTTCCTTTAGAGCCAACTGTTGGTACAACCGGTGTGCCGAGCAGCTTGCTGAAAAGCATCAGATCAATCATATCCTGTCTTTTTTCCAGTTCATCGTACATGTTAAAAGCCAGGATTACCTTTATGTCCATATCAATAAGCTGGGTTGTAAGGTAAAGATTGCGTTCAAGGTTTGATGCATCGATAACATTTACCACCACATCGGGCATCTTGTCAACAATAAAATTCCTCACATACAATTCTTCCGGTGAAAGTGCTGAAACGGAATATGTACCGGGAAGATCAGTGATATTCAATATATAACCATTTTGTATGACCTTCGCTGTTTTGGAGTCAATTGTCACACCTGAATAATTTCCGGTATGTTCGAACGATCGGGAAGCAAAATTAAACAATGAGGTCTTTCCGGAATTCGGATTGCCGACAAAAGCCACATGAATTGTTTTGCTTCCATTCAGGACAGGAAGTTTTTCAGAATCTGCCTGAACCGAACCATTGAAAAGTTCGCTGATATTCCTGTATTCTTCCAGACTTCCAATTTCAATAAATTGCGCTTCGGAACGACGCAGAGAAATACGATATCCTAACAAATAGTATTCAATCGGATCTTTTAAAGGTGCATTCTTAATAACCTTGATCTTTTTGCCCTTGATGAATCCCATCTCCATCATTCGACGACGGAATGCTCCTCTTCCTCTAATTCTCAGAATTATTCCTTCTTCACCAGTCTTCAGTTCAGACAATACCATAATCATGAAATAAATTACCTTGCTGCAAGCAGCTGATTGTCAAATTTTTACGTCTACCCGCACTGAGCAGTTGAACCGGATAGCATGCTAAACTCAATTCTTTCTAAATATCACCCTGCCTGCAAGCGGCCAGGTTCACCGGGATTATTTCCTTCGATTCCCGTAATACGGGACAAGATGTTCCTGAAATTTGAGTTTTCCTCCCGATACACTGTGCTATCGGGATTATTCTTTTCGGTCATGAAATCACTTTATTAAGTTCCTGCCTATCGGCAGGCAGGTGTTCAACTTACATGTTTCAGTTCGCTTTCCTGCCTGCCGGCAGAGCTCCTGAAAATTGAGTTTACTTTTCCCGATACGTTGCACTATCGGGATTGTTCAACTTACATTTTTCAGTTCGCTTTCCTGCCTGTCGGCAGAGCTCCTGAAAATTGAGTTTCACGAACAAAGCGCAATATTACATTAAATCGCGAGTTTTTCCTATACCAATTTGTTGGTATAAATGGCTTATTCAAAGTGAACTTTAAAAACTTTGTCTAAATATCCAAAATAAATTGACATTGCAATATGTTTTTCATACTTTAGAGAGAAGCTTTAACTAATCTCTTTATCTCCGGAATTATGAAAGTTGAAAAAGGCGAAAATATTTATGATTTGTTGAGCGAATACCTTGATCTGGGTGAAGAGGGTATTCATCTGCTTGAAGAACAGATTGATTCGGAAACTCAATCTGAATACTTTGAGTATTCCAGGAATCGTAATTATAAAAAAAGTAAAGAGGATATAATTAAAGATAAGGACCTGATCTTTGACAATACAATTTCTGTTGACCATAAGAAAAACATACTTGTCCAACTGGCATCTGTGAACAGCGTCGAAGCTTACCGTACCATTGAAAAATATCTTCATCAGTCCAACAATCGACTCTATGACTGGACGTACATGGCTTTGCAGGAAAGCAGGCTTCTTCTTGAGAGCAAATTTCTCGAAGAAAACAAAGTATTGTTAACTACGGGACTGGGAGGAAAAGATAATAAACTTCGGTATTTTATTGTATTTTTTACAAGTGACGGTTCGTGGATCACGAACATACAACAGAAAATAATCAGTGGGGAATTGGAGTTTGCATTCGGCAAAGTTGGCGCTGAAGTAGAAGATATTATTTTCGATGAGGGATTTGCATTTATCCTCAGTATAATACCACTTCATATCCCTGTTCAGCAATTGTTTGAAAATATTATCAAAGAATGCAATGAGTTTGGGAGTTTTCTATTTCAGGATTATATCATTACCAATGTAAGGGTACTTTCAAAAGATGAAATAAACGAACTTTTGGCTGTAAACAATATTCTTTAGTTAATACCTTAAACACATGTTACATCAAGTCAATATCGCGTTGCAGGTACTTCCTGCATCGGATGAAAAGCATCCGCATAAAATCATTCACAAAGCCATTCAAATCATTCAGTCTTCAGGTGTAAAATACAAGGTTTGCCCTTTTGAAACGGTTATGGAAGGTGATTATGATACACTCATGAACATCATCAGAACGATCCAGACAGAATGTCTCAATTTTGGCGCCAAGAGTATGATCTCTTACATCAAGATTCAGACTGACCGGGATAATGACCTGTATTTTGAAGATAAGCTGAGGAAGTATTCATAGTCGCTGGTCTCAAGTCTCAAGTTACTAGGCGCAGGGACAGTTGGCTGTTAATAGTTGAATCGTGTAATTAACTTCCCTGCCTGCAGCAGGCAGGGCTCCTGAAAATTGAGTTTCACGAAAAAAAGGGCAATCGTTGTGATGCCCTTTTCCTGGATTCGTTAGGTAGTTTTATTTTTCTTCAGTCCCTTCATCAGTAGTTGATGCTTCTACTTTCTCAAGGTCCTCAAATTCCACATCAGTATAAGATTGAGTGGTTTCCTGATTTTCCAGAGACTCTTCAGGAATTTCTACCGGCTTGGCTTCTTTAATGAATTCAACGGATTCTGTTAATCCATCAACAAATTTGTCAAAATCTTCTTTGTAAAGGAAAACTTTGTGTTTTTCATAGAAAAAGCGGCCATCTTTGTGATAACGTTTCTTACTTTCGGTAATTGTGAGGTAGTAATCATTTCTTCTTGTTGCTTTCACATCAAAAAAATATGTTCTCTTACCTGCACGAACGGATTTAGAAAATATTTCCTCCCTTTCATTGGTCTCAATACCTTCTTTTTTTTCTTTACCTTCTTCCATCTTTATCAATTTTTCCGGGTTCGACTCAGTTCAAAAATAAGAAAAAAATTAGAATACCAAACTTTCGGACCGTATTTCTAAGATACTGATTGTCTATTTTTTATCTAAACTGACTTTTGATAGCAATTTGTAACGATTTTCATTTTAAAAACAAGAAAAAACAATTTACTTTGCGAAACGAAATATACTAACAGGTTCTTTGTGATATGATAAGCCGAAGAATATTGAGAATAAAGATAATGCAGGCACTGTACGCTTATTATAAAAAGTCAGGAGACAGTTCCATTGCCAAATCTGAGAAGGAGTTGTTATTCAGTATTCATAAAGCCTATGATCTCTATCACTTGCTATTCTCCCTGATCATTGACATAGCAGATTATGCTGATTCCCGCATTGATATTGCCAGAAATAAGAAAATCCCGACATACGAAGATCTTCATCCCAATACAAAATTCATTGATAACAAAGCGATCCATCAAATTCGCAACAGTGAAGGTTTGAGACGATATCTCGATCAACACAAACTCAATTGGGTAAATTATCCTGAATTGATCAGAGGTTTATACAAAGCAATTGCCTCGAGCGATGTATACAAAAGTTATATGAGCAACGAAGAAAGATCATACAAAGAAGATAAGAAATTCCTCTGTACCATTTACAGTTCAATTGTCTCACAACATGATCACTTGTATTCAAATCTTGAAGAACAAAGCATTTACTGGAATGATGAAGTTGAATACATTATAGGAGCAATTATTAAAGCACTTAAAAAATCAAAAGAAAATGACCAAGGAATTTCACTGGCACCACTTTATAAAAGCGATGACGATAAGGAGTTCTCAAAGATGTTGTTTCGGAAGGTCCTTTTGAATCGTGAGGAATACCTTGGATTGATTGAAAAATACAGCAAAAACTGGGAAGTTAACCGGATAGCTTTCATGGACATTCTTCTAATGGAAATGGCTATTGCCGAAGCAATTGAATTTGACTCGATACCTGTTAAGGTTACACTGAACGAATACCTTGAGCTCTCAAAGTATTATAGTACTCAAAAAAGCAATTTGTTTATCAATGGAATTCTTGACAAGGCATTTAAGTATTTAAAAGAAATAAATAAAATCAATAAGCGTGGTCGCGGATTGAT
>JAFGQO010000005.1 GCA_016935615.1 Bacteroidales bacterium | reverse complement strand
GGTTCATAATCATCAAAGAATATGCGATAATGAAAAAATTGTCACTTTTAACAATCACCTTCTCGATACTATACGAAATGTATGCCGTTTCCCCGATCCATGATCAGTTCAGGATACACCTGGCATCTGAAGTGGGTGAAGGTTTTACGGTAAAACTCGCATATTATTATGGAACCAAAGTATTTCTGAAGGATAGTTTAACGATAACACCTGGAGGAAAATCATCCTATACAGACTCTTTTCACGAAGGAATATATCTTCTTGTGTTTCCCGATTCCGGTACATATGAATTTATGATAAATGATCAGAAAGAGTATTTTATAAAAATTTCATGGGAAAACAATGTATACAAATGTTCAATACGGGGTGATTCAATTTCCAATGCTTTTGATCGTTACAACAAATCAATGTCTGAAATCCTGGTATCTGTTGATTCTTTAAAAAAACAAATGGAAAATCCCGAAAATGCTGAATTTCAAAATAATACAAATAAATATTTAAAGCATTGTATGGATAGTATTGATGCAATAAATGATCATTATGCAGCTCTATACAATGGTACTTTTCTTGGAAATTATGTGCAATCACAATTGCCGGTATCCATTCCTGAACTTTCGAACAAACAGAACACATCAGATTATGATTCCCTGAACTGGTTTGAGAAACTGCATTATTATAAAGATCACTTTCTTGACAACACCAATTGGAATGATCATCGACTTATCTATACTCCTGTTTATGAAGAGAAACTCAATGATTATTTTGAAAAAATAGTGGCTTATGAACCAGAATCCTTATCTGATGCCATTGACAGCATTCTGTGCAAAATAAACAATCAGGAGGTCTTCAGATACATTACAGAATCTTTATTCAGAAGATTTGCAATAAAAAAATACAAACCCATTGATGAATATGCCTATTTGCATTTAATCGGAAATTATTATCTGACCGGAAAAACTCCATGGCTTAATGATGATCAGCTTTCAATTCTGGAAAATGAATACAACCATTTGCTGGCTACTTCCCTGGGACAAAGTGCTCCAAAAATAGTTCTCCCTGACCAAAGCGGAAAACTTCAGGGACTTTACGATATTTCTGCAGATTATACTATTGTTCTTTTTTGGAATTATGAATGCAAAAATTGCAGACGTATCTTACATGAACTCGCCTTAATAACTTCAAACTATTCTTACCTTGATATTCATGTGTTTACTGTTTTTACAGGAACTGATCCGGATATCTGGAAGGCCTACCTTGCAACCAGTATCCCTGATAAATGGACAAACACCTGTCAATTCAGTGTAAAGGAAAAAGCCACCCTTGCCTATAATGTATCTGCAATTCCGAGTATATTCCTTCTTAACAGTGATAAATCAATTCTCAATAAAAATCTTACGGTTTCAGAGCTTGAAACTTATTTTTTCCACGTAGCCGAAAAAATGTGATTCAACAGGATCGCCTGATTTCATACACTTATTTTGAAGAATCATCCTTAATCAGCACCGAAAAAATAAACAGAATAACTGCTGAAGCTGCAAATACCACCAATAAGGAATACAGTACTTTTATCATAACCTGTTCAAGATCAATAATATCCCAGATCCCGAGAATAGCAATTACTGTGAAAATTAATACCAGTGCAATAAGTACATAAGATACTGCTTTTTTAATATTGCTCATTATTATAAGTGTTTAGTTGTTATAGCATCTAAATTATTAATTATCCGGGATAAATTAGAGTTTTATTTCTTTATAATATTCTCCTTCACGAACCTGAACCTGTGTTTCAAAATACTGTTGAGTGATAGGTTTTCCGTTCAAAGAATATTCCACACCACCCCAATTGAACTTCACTTTTCTGAATTCCCTGATCTCATCCCCTCTATATACAACAAATCGTTCTGTAGTTTTTATTTTCTCTTTATGAACTTCCAGAGTGACTCCCTGCGGATATTCTTTTTTTAACTCATTCAGGTATTTATCTCTTTCACTGTCATTTGCAAAATTCAATTCTGCCAGTTTTGACGGTTTTTCCATTGTTGCTGCTGTAGCAGATGCCGATGCAGCAGCAGCTTGTTGAGCAGCTTCTTTCTGAGCAATGATACGTTCAAATTCAGCAATTTTATTTAACCGCTGCTGTGGATAAGACTCAGAGGGTTTCATATTAAGGGCTTGCATATAGCCTGCTTTTGCTGACTCATATTCTCTGTTATCATAAGCTTTATCCGCTGAAGCAATCACTGAATTGTATCTCTGCTCAAATGCTGCCCTCTCTTGCTTTGTCTTTTCAATTTGAGCAAGCTGACCATTTATTTTGGCTATCTGACCTGTGGGATAGGTTTCATCCGGCTTAAAAGAAAGTGCTCTTTCATATTGAACTTTTGCATCTTCCATTTTATTCTGTCCGTAAAGTTGATCTCCTCTAGCCACAGCTTCATTGTATCGGAATTCTTTCGCTTTTTGTTCTTCCTCAAGCCGGTTTTGATCGGCGACTTGTGCATCAATCTTTGCAATTTGAGTTTTTGGATAGGCTTCATCAGGTTTCATTCCCAGGGCTTGCTGATAGGTGTTTTTTGCTTCACTGTATTTTGAAGATTTCAATAGATTATCAGCCTGGAGTATTGCCTGGTTGTACCTCTGATCCAATGCTCGCTGCTCAGTTGCAAGTTTTTGCTGCCTGTTCAGAATATCGTCTATTTCAGCTATTTTTTGTCTGGCATACCCTTCTGTCGTATTTATTGCAAGAGCCTGCCGATAAGTATTTTTTGCCTCTTCATAATTTTTTACAGCAAATAATTCATCGGCTCTTGATATAAGATCACGATATTGCTGCTCTTTGGCTTGTTTTTCATTTTCAAGTCTTTGCTGTTCGCTTATCCTGCTATCAATCTCATTGATCTTTTGCTTTGGATATATTTCATCTCCTTTTAAAGTCAGTGCTCTCTGATAGGCTGCTTTCGCTTCCGGAAGTCGTGCCAGTGACAATAGATTGTCCGCCTCCCGGATTGTCCTTTCATACTGGACTTCCTTTGCACTTTCTTCTGCAGCCAGTCGTTCATTTTCTCTTATCCTTGCATCTATTTCAGCAATTTTTTGTTTTGCATAAACATCTTCTGCCTTTATTGCAAGTGCCTGCTGATACAAAGTCTTTGCCTGCGCATAGTCTTTGGATGCCAACAGATCATCAGCCCGGGCAATTGTACCTTTATACTGCGCTTCTTTTTGATCCCTTGCAAGTATATTGTTGATCTCCTGAATTTTACTTTGCGGATAAGCCTGTCCGGGAAACATTGCCAGAGCTTTTTCATAAGTCTCTTTTGCATTTGCATACTGTTGAGATGAAAAATAGTTGTCACCCTGTGTAAGCAATTGATCGTATTCTTTTTTTCTGGAGAGATTATCGGCTTTTTTTTGTTCCTGTGCTGCCAGTTTCTGTTCAGCGTCAGCAAGTTTAGACTGCAATACGGCATCGTTGGGTTTAGCCAGAAGTGCCTGCTGGTATACGGCAATAGCCTGTTGATATGATGCAGCCGCCACCAGAGCATCAGCTTCACTTATTTTTTCGCGGTGTGCTTTTTCAAGTGCCTGTTGTTTTTCTGCGTCAGCAACAGCCATCATACTTTTTAATTTGCTATAGCGCTGTTCTGCATATGAGTCGCCGGGATCCAGCTGCATTGCTTTTTGATAGGCATTTGCTGCAGCTTCATAATTTTTCGCTTTGTACATTCTATCTCCTTCGTCAAGCGCTGCTTCAATCTGTTTTTGTACAGAGGCCTGTTCCACTTTTAATTGTGCCATTTTCTGATCTGCGATCAATCTGTCTATCTCTTTCAGCATCTGCTGTGGGTAGCTTTCATCAGGTTTAAGGGTTACAGCATTGTTAAAATGCTGTCGGGCAAGTTCATAATCTTTTGACTGAAGGGCACTTTGTCCCATAACCAGACTTTCTTTGTATGCTTTATCGCTGGCTTCTCTGCTCAATGCCTGTTGTTTCTGCTTTTCAATTGCAGGGCCCAATTCAGCAATCCTCTGTTGTGCAAATGATGAACCCGGATTCACCAGCAGTGCCTGTTCATAATATGATTTGGCTTCAGCAAAGTTTTTTGCTACATATGCTGCATTCCCCTGTGCTATCAGACCGTTGTATTTTCTTTCTGCCTCAATTTGAGCCTGTTCAGCCTGACTTTTTTGCTGAATAAGTCTATCAATCTCAGCAACTTTTTCCCTTGGATAATTGTTTTGAGGCATTGCCTGTAATGCTTCATTGTATTTTTCACGGGCAGATTCATATTGTTTTTCTGCGAATAACCTGTCGGCCTCACTTATCGATGTGTTATAGGTCTGCTGATTTTCACGATGAGCTCCAATTTGTTTGTTAATATCATCGATCTGCCGTTGTGCATACCTGTCGTCCGGAAATATCTTCAATGCTTCTTCGTATTTTTCCCTGGCTTTTTCAAATTCCTTTGACCTGTTTAAAACATCTGCTTCCTGCACCAGATCCTGGAATTTATCCGAATTGCATTTCTCTATGTCCAACAGCAAATTTTCAATTCTTCCTCTTATTTTTTGCACATAAGCATTATCTGAAATAAAATCGCTTTTGTTCGTTGAATATTTTATTCTGTCAACCGGATCATCAAGTGCAGATGTGTTCACTCCTTCACAACCTTCAAACAATGACATAGCAAATTCCATGGTCCATTTTCCCATGACTTCATCGGGAAGTTCTGTGTTGAATGCGATTTTTTTTGACAGCATACCTGCTTTCTGCACTTCTATTAAATATTCATGATTGATTTCCAGATCAAAAAGAAACTCTCCGTTTGTTTTTGTATATATAATATCAACACTGTTCCCATCCTTATACAGAATAACTTTTGCGCCGGCTACAGGATTCATATTGTTTTCAACAGTGCCAATGATCCTGAGTGATCTCTGTTGAGCTGTGACATATGAAGATTTACTACAAATAACTGCAATCAGAATGACAACACGAAAACATTTTTTAATCTTATTATACATAATCCAATCATTTTTACTATCAATGAATTTACAACAAATAGCAATTATTATCCAAAACTATTCCAATCAAAGTTTAACAAATTTGAGTGTAGTTTCAACGCTGTTCTCCGTAATCTTCAGCAGATAAACACCCTCAGCCAGACTACCGCTGCTGAGAACAAAATTTGGTTCGGGAGAATTGTAAGTGACATTCAAAACAAGTTTTCCTGCTAAATCATATACCTTCAAATCAACATCACCAGAAGGAGCTGATTTAAAAAGAACCTGTAAATCACCGTACGTCGGATTCGGATAAAGGGTTACCTCATGAACGGGAAAACCTCCTGGATTTTGCTTATCTGCAGGGTAATAATTCATTACAACCGGTTGAATGAACAAGGAAGTGGAATAGCTGTTTATGCCATCCGTAAGCTTCCTCCATCTATACCGATCCCAATAAAACGCACTGTTTTCAATAGTTTCTGTTTTTGGAACTGTTGTAGACAAAGCAAAAGTATCTTCCGGATCATTGTAATTTATTTCATAGCCTGCATAAAATTCTTCGTTGACATACAAAATAGTATCCAGTCTGATAAAGTTTTCCTGGTTCTCCGTCATCTCAAAATAAAAAATGTCCTGCTCATATATCAGATCATTATAATTCTCCTGACCTTTCCATATTTTTATTTTGATCTTTGAATCAGGTTTTGAATACCTGAGTTTTGAAACCAACATTTTTACAGCATATATATACTTGGTCCCATTCATAGAAAAATATTCTGCATAGTCTGTATTATGCAAATGATTATGACCGGAAATATATCCCCATCCTGAATTACAATTTATCAGAGTATCTTTCTCATTATCTCCAAGGTTCGATAATTCTTCACTCACGGTATATAAAGGATCTGCCGGAAAATAACTATCCATAAATGTCTTACCTGAATTGAAGGGATCAAGCCAGGCTTTTAACTGTTCATCTTCATCTGGATAATCAGCCCAGCAGTGACTAAACATCTGATAATAGTCAAATATGTATTCCGTGCAGGCTTCCTCTCCCCCGGTAAGCGTGCCGACTACCCTGTTATCTGCACTAAAAAGTGCTGCTCCGGAAGATCCGTTTTCTGTTGTTCCCGTATCATATTTTTCCACCAGCCAGTGAGTTTCATTATCAAATGGAGGAAAAGACCCGATTTGCAATATATCTGCATCCGTAGTGATCTTTTTCACATCGCCTTCGGGATGATGAAGAACATACACATCGGCATATTGCTTGTCTACTGCATCCCATCCGGCATACAATGGATAATAATCTGCATATGGTTTTTCAGACATCTCTGTTAATGAGAAATCCAATCCAACGCCTCTGCTAAGTAAGGTACTCCCTGAAATGGATTTGATTTTGCCATCAGGACCCTCACAATAGGGACTTTCATAGTCAAAAAAATACAAAGCCGATTGTGCATCACTCCGGCTCATAATGCAATGCCCTGCGGTAAGAATTAACGGCCGGCCGTCTTCTTCCGTATTGTTTATTAAAGTCCCTGTGCAACGTGCAGAGCCATCAAAAATAATTCTGCATGTTGAATATTTATGCCTTTGTATATTTTCTGTGGTAATGCAGTTTATATCGACATGGCAGTCAGCTGACCATCGGAAATACTCATCCTCCGGACTTTTAAATGCATCTTTTCCTGGAAAACCTATACCCACTTTGGATAAAACAAGTTCACCGAAATTCTCAACACCATCATTTACCTGAAATTCCAGTATCAGACTATCATTTATTATTGGTGTAATGGCCAGAATATTGCTCTTTTTATTGTTTCTGAACGTGAAGGCTCCATAGAGTTGTTTTTCATCAGGAGAATATACAAACAAACGACAAGCATGAGAGAGATGAAAATTACCGAAAATCAGACTCAGTGAACTGGCATTTTCTGCTGTAATGCCAACATACCAGGTTTTCCAATTGTTGTCACCGGAATACCAGAATCCATAATTTGCAGGAGATATATTCACCTTAACAGGTGATGCAAAAACATCTTTTTTATATACTTTCTTATCAGAATTTTCTTCTGAAAATTGTTTGTAAAGCATATCGGCTGACGGAAGTTGAACAAACTCAAGCTGAGATATATTTTTCATTTTCAAGCCAACCGGATAACCGGGATGTTCAATTTGTGCAATCATGGTACCCGATGAAAAAAAAACAGAAATCCATACTATCAGCAGGATTGTATATTTCGGATTGATAAATTCATCTGTAATTGCATTCCGTTTCATAATAAAAAAGTGTGAGAAGTTAAAACTTTTTGTAAGTTGGAAACGTTTGTTAACTAATCTAATTGAATAATATTATATTTCAGAAATATTAAACGTAATAGTATTATGAAGTTATGAACTTCTTAATGACTTTCGATTCATGATGCATAAAATATTTCGAATTGCCCTGTTAATTGTAGTGATTTCCAATAATTTATATGGATCGGGGTCAGAATCCATCAATACCAGGAAAAGCACAGGTTATTTCCCTGATTACAGTTCCCTGTTTTTTACTTTCGATTATTCCACTCAAACCAATACATTCGGTGTGATTCATGAAACAGTGAAGCAACCAAATTATTCCGCTGGAATAGGGTTTTTCTCAAAGCGTAAGTTTGATATTTCCGTGCAGTCTATATTCACTGAAAATGGGGATATATCTTATACCAAAACCTCTACGGAAATTGATTTTATGGCAGGATATTCATTTCAGCCAAATGATAATCTGACAATCTATCCTTCCTATACGCATATAGAATACAGTTCAAACATTCATCCTCTTATGTCGGCTTTTTCAGATATTGCGCAATTGATCCTCTATTATAATAAAGGAGTGTATTTTGGTGGTCTGAATTCCAGTATGTTATTTGGAAATAAAAATATGTTCTACCTGTCGGCACAAAATGCTTTTGGCTTTTATTTTGACAATCTCCTTTTTAAAAACTCCCTGTTAGGCCTTCAGCTGGAATTTGATCTGAATCTTAGTGATAAAAACCACTACAATACATTGATTTATAATTTATGGGACAGCGAATCCTTTCTTATATGGGTAAATAACGAATATCCCGGAATGTTTGAAACTGTTGAGCATCGTATTGAAGTAAGTGGGTTAGCATCTGCAAAAGCAGACCTTTATTCCCTGATTGACAAGAGTAACAATTCTGTTTTCGGACCATCTTATTCCATAACTTCTCTTAATTTCATGCTTCCGGTATATTACAGCATAGGAAAATTCATGTTTAACTTTACCGCTTTTCTGATCGTCCCGACATTTACCTCTTCGTTCTATGAGCAAAATACTCAATTGTTATTTAATGCTGGCATTGCTTACAGCCTTGATTTTTGAAGCCATGGAACAGCTCGGTACCCGCCGGTTGATTCAACTCCTTCAGGATTATGAACTTGCTAAAGCCAATAGCAATAAATAATTCTTTGTTTCTTAATACCAGGATAATCTTTAATTTGTTGCATTTGGTCTGCCATCGATTTTTTCGGTAATTTTATATACAGAATCAGAATCATAAATACTATGAAGACACATTGTTTTGTATATGCCTTGTTTATTCTGATCATAGTGCAATCGTGTGATGCTCAGAACAGACAATATACTTTTACCAAAACAGATCGTCAACCTGCAGTTGCAGGAAAATTTTATCCGGAGACAGCGGAAGATCTATCAAATATGCTGGAAGATTTTTTTTCAGAACCAGTTCAGGCTGATGCAAAAGAACCCCTTGCGATAATTGTTCCCCATGCAGGTTATATATTTTCAG
>JAFGQO010000004.1 GCA_016935615.1 Bacteroidales bacterium | reverse complement strand
TTAAAATTCCCTCCCGGACAAGGCAGTGGGTGATCACCGGGTAGTATAAATCAAATGACATCCCTGAGCCTTTAAGCACTAATATCAAAAAGTTTCATGATTTAGGTCAGTAAAGGCACTCTGATTCGGGGGATATGTGAATTATGTAATTTATTTATTTAATTGTGTAACTTCTCTGTTAATATACCCCTATAACTTTGCTGATCTACATTCATTTAGAAAAATAAATGAATGATTTTATTATTGTTAGTGATTGATTGTCAATTTTATGAAAAAAACAGATTTTATGGGAACACCCGGCAACAGGGAATCCCAATATGCCAGAAGCCTGATAGAAGCAAGTCTTGATCCGCTGTTTACAATTAATCCGGATGGGAAAATCACTGATATAAACAACGCTTCAATTGATATAACGGAAATAACCCGCGAGGATTTGATTGGTACAGATTTTTTTGAATATTTTACTGAACCTGATAAAGCACGGGAAATTTACAGGCAAGTGTTTGCTGAAGGTTTTGTAGCTGATTTCCCTTTAACCATCCGCGACGGGAAGCTTACGGAAGTATTGTTTAATGGTTCGGTGTACAAGGATGAGTTTGGGAAAGTGATTGGCGTGGTTGTGGTTGCAAGAGATATTACTGACCATAAGAGAATAGAAAAAGAATTGAGGGATGCCAGACTGCATGCTGAGTTGGCTGCAAAAATTGCCGAAGAAGCAAAAGAGATAGCTGAGAAAGCCACAAAAATCGCAGAAGATGCTGTTAAATCCAAGCAGCAGTTTTTGTCAAACATGAGTCATGAGATCCGTACACCTATGAATGCAATTATAGGGTTTACAAAAGTGTTGCTTAAATCAGATCTGGATCCAAAACAAAAAGAATATTTAACCGCGATTAAATTGAGCGGAGATGCTTTAACAGTTTTGATAAACGACATACTCGACCTGGCTAAGGTGGATGCAGGGAAAATGATATTTGAACAAACGCCTTTTAAAATGGCTGCTTCAATGTCTGCCATGATTCATTTGTTTGAAACAAAAATTCAGGAAAAAAATCTGAAGCTGATAAAAAAATATGACGATAAAATTCCCATGGTATTGATCGGTGATCCCGTTCGTCTGCATCAGATTATTTTAAACCTTGTCAGTAATGCAGTAAAGTTTACCTCAAAAGGTGAAATTAAGATAAGTGCAGAATTACTGAACGAGGATGAAGAGAATGCAACAGTTGAGTTTTCAGTTACTGATACCGGAATAGGGATTGCCGAAGACAAAATAGAACATATTTTCGAGAATTTTCAGCAGGCAACAAGCGAAACTGCTAGGTTGTACGGAGGTACAGGTCTGGGGCTCGCAATTTCAAAACAATTGGTGGAGTCACAGGGTGGGAGGATAACCGTACAAAGCAAGCCGGAAGAAGGCTCTGTTTTTAGTTTCGTTTTACCTTTTAAGAAAACAAGTGGTATGGTCGAACTGAAGAAAGTGAAGAATGTTTTAACTGAGAAAGTTCATGAAGTAAAAGTATTAGTGGTTGAAGATATTGCGCTCAATCAATTACTGATGAAAACGCTCCTCGACGATTTTGGATTTGAACATGATAGTGCTGACAATGGGAAAATAGCTATTGAAAAACTACAGAATAAAAGGTATGATATTATTTTAATGGATCTGCATATGCCTGAAATGAACGGTTTTGAAGCTACCGAATACATTCGCAAAAAAATGAATTCTCAAATTCCCATAATCGCTTTAACTGCCGATGTGACTACTGCTGATTTAAATAAATGCAAATCAGTTGGAATGAATGATTATATCTCAAAACCTCTTGATGAAGGGCTTCTGTACAATAAAATAAATGAATTACTTAAGGGATGTGTTATGGATAATCCATTACCTGTAAAAAAGCCAGAATACGTCGATCTGACTTATCTGTTAAAACGGACTAAAGGCAATCCTGAACTCATGAAGGAAATGGTTGCACTTTATCTTGAACAAACTCCGCCATTGATAAAACAGATGAAGCAGGGTATGCATGATAAAGACTGGGATTCAGTTTATTCGGCAGCTCATAAACTTATCCCTTCATTTTCGATAATGGGCATACATAAAGATTTTGAGATCATGGCAAAAAAAATACAGGAATATTCATCCGCCAGGGAACATCTTGATGAAGTGAATGATATGGTGCTTAAGATTGAGGATATCTGTACCAATGCATGTGAGGGACTGAAGGTGGAATTAAATTCAATTAATAAATCCAGGTAATAATGGCTGAAAAAAAAATACTTCTTTTTCTGGTTGATGATGATGCTTTGTTCTTAAAATCATTGGAGATTGAATTCTCTGATAATACTGAGTCTGCCATAGAGACTTTCGCAACGGGAGAACTTTGCCTGGTTAATTTACCTCTAAATCCGGATGTGGTAATTTTAGATTATCATCTTAATAGTGTTGATAAAAATGCTATCAATGGCCTGGAAACACTCGACAGAATAAAAACCATAAATCCGCTTATCCCTGTAATCATGCTTTCCTCCCAGGATAAAATTGAGGTAGCCGTTAATTGTATGAAGCACCAGGCTTTTGATTACATTGTTAAAAGTGAAACTGCTTTTATACGATTA
>JAFGQO010000043.1 GCA_016935615.1 Bacteroidales bacterium | reverse complement strand
TTTCTATCGGGTTGTGAAAAGGGAGAAAAGTCTTTCCATATCTTTTAAGATATTCAGCAGACATTGCATCACTGATACTAAAATGCAAATCGATCTTTTCCAAAAGTGATTTTAGTTCACTGTCAATTTTCCTTGCCCAGAATCTCTTAAGTGGTCCCTTATTGCTTATTGTTGATGGCCAGTCATCCATAATATGAATAACAGACGGCCAATCCTGGAAGTCTATCAATTCATTCGCGAAACGTATTTCCTCCCGGGTAGAAACCTGAAGGTACAGGATTTCCGGCTTAAATTCTATCAGCCAGTTCCTGAATCTTTCTGAAATAGATAATCGCGATGCAAAATGAAAAACACCAATCCACCTCAGGAAAGGATAAAAGATTTCGTTAACCAGCCGGTACCTTAGTCCTTTTTGAATATGATTAATGGTAAACTCGCCGGATTTTTCAAAATCCTTCAACCCCGATTCAAATTTCCTCTGGATAAGGTTGAAAGGGAACATCCATTTGTGTTCCTCCCTCCCCAGCTGATAATAGATTTTGCATATATCGGTTGTAACATTGAACAATCCATGGCCGAGAAATGCAACCGCGATCTTATCGGAGGGCCATCCTTTGAAGAGATTTGACAGGGTGATCCCTCCTCCGGAAAAATTATTGAAAGGCTGCCCGAAAATCAGTATCTTCTTAAAATTTACCTCATCCATTTTTATTTAAGATAATCTCATACACCTCAACTAACCTATGTGCTATTGCTTTAGGATCATGTCGCTCGATTGAACGTTTCCTCGCATTCTGCCCTAAAACTCTTGCAAATTCATAATCTTTAACCAGTTCCAGAATAGCCCCCGCTAAAGAGTATGGATCTCCTTCCTGTACCAAAATACCCTCTTTTTTATCAGTGATCAGTGATGATACTCCACCAACATTTGTAGAAATTATAGGCATTCCAAGTATCATTGCTTCACAGACACTGTTGGGACTATTTTCAACATATGAAGGATGAAGATAAAAATCTGAATCACACATTAACGCAATCAGGTCTTTTGTTACTTTCCTACCGAGGAAGTTAATCCCCTGAAGGCTTCCTCTCCCGTACTTCAGTCTGATTATCCTTATCAACTCCTCATCTTCAGCAATACCGGATATATTGAATTCGAAACAGCAGGATGAATACTTTTGAAGAAGAAGCATAGTTTCAACCAGAAGATCAACCCCCTTATAACTTGTTCCTTTAAGAATGGAAACACATCTGACTACCATACCTAAACTTCTATCCCAACGGGCTTTAAAGAAATCTTCTCTGATAAACTCTTCACAATGGAAGTATTTTGAACCAGGAGAAAGCAAAGAGACAATTCGCTTATCAAAATCTGTTCGGCCAAAAAAATATTTACAATTCTTAAGAATTTCTCTTTCTCTTTCTGCTCTTTTGCTGTCGGTGTAATACTCGCTGAAAATAGAGTATCTAAGCAAAAGACCCTTAAAGTTGGCAAATCTGAATTGATTCCATCTGGATATTCCTGAATACCACTTTTCAATAACAATACTTAAAAAGCCCTGAATATAGAGAATAACAGGTCGATGCTGCAAATTGGCAATGAGGCCAAAGGGATTTTCCGAACCAAAGACCTGAATAATATCGGGATTAAAATCTTCAATAGCCTTCAGAGCTTCCCGGTTAACTTTTGCAGAAACATTTCTACCTGTAATGTGCTCTAAAGTTCTCCTTATAACATTCTTGCTTCTGAAATCCGGCATCGCATACAAGGTAATCCCCTTTACTATTCTTTTTTCAAGGGATGAGTGACCCGATTGCAATGCAAAAGCCAATGAAATTGTATCACTCTTTCCGAGTTCGGCAATCATGGCATCAATCCAGGGCAATCCTGATTTCAAGTCTTCCGATAGTCTGTCCAAACTACCCAGACGACTGCTCGCGAGCAAAAGAATCTTTATTGGCATTGATTAATGAACTGTTATTGCGGAACTTTATCTGATCATAGGAGATCCGATTCCCAGGCATCAGTTTTTGGGAAGGGTTTTTATATCTCTAAACCAATCCAAAATATCATTGTCGGTAAGATACCGAAGTTGATGAGAATAACAAACCCCAATAGATATCCAAACCAGAATATAATTAAGGGAGAAAATGCCGGGAGTGCCTGGATAAGCATAAAGATAGAACAGTAATATCCATATGCCGGCAGCTTTCGTTAACAGGTTATTAGAATGGAATAGTCCCTTCAACATGGCGGGAATTGAAATAAGCATAAATAATAGCAGGCTTATTATACCCCCGTTAAGAATGATTTGAAGAAAACCTGTCTCGATAACACTTCTGTAAATGGATATCCTCCCTTCGCCATCCTCAACTCCGGGACAGAAGTACTGTCCGTTGATACCCCTTCCAATAATCCAGTCCTTAATCTTAAAATCCCTGTAGAAATATGTTTCCACTTCTGACCTGGTATCATCATCTATCCTTTCGGTTATGAGACTGAAAGTATCCCTTCTATTGTTCTCGTACAGATTCATTGCTGCATAGGCGGCAATAATGATTAAAAATCCCAGCAGTACAATTCTAACCACCCTGGCCTTATTTACCCATTGGTAGACCAGAAATGCCAGGAAGATGATGTTAAATGACATAAAGATCATTCCTCTCCTTGCCCTGAAAACAGCTAACAGAAAAGTCAAAATCATCAGGAACAGTGCAAACAAATTCTTTGAGTTTGTGTGATAAATATAGGTCAAAAGAACAAATCCCAGAGGCAGACTCAGATGCTGAGAATAGTTTTCGAATATTCCCTGACTGAGATAATAATTTAAAGGGAATAAAAGTTGCTTATAGGAAGCAATAGAAAAAACAAGAAAACAAAATCCCAGGAACATAATCACCCCAACGAGTTTCCTGAAAAACATGGCGTTAAACGGCATGAGAATTACCAACGGTACAAAATACACAAGAGCGCCTCTCAATGGATTGAAAAACATCTGTTTCAGTGAATCATAGTCAAAACTGATCCCTCTGATCACCACGGCAAGCAACCAGAATACGTATAAGATAAATAGTGTTCTTAGATATTTGTTTTCAATCCGGAACTGCATTACCATAACTGCAGAAGGGAACAATAATGCGAGTCCAAGAATCTGCAATACATTGACAAGGATATAACTTATCTGGCTGGTAGATGAGACGGCATAACTTGTTATATAAACAATAAAACCAAGCCAGAAAAGGTTAAGGAGCAAAGAGTTCTTCTTATTCGTTATATTCTCCGGGCCATTTTCAGACATTTCTGTGATTCATAAGAGTTTTAAAATCTAATACATCATTGCTTCGTTAACAATCCTGATATACTTACCAATAATATCTTCTTTGCGGAACTCCGGTAATAACCTGCCTTTTATTCCCGAATCCAGGCAGTACCTCAGACCATTCGATAGATCGACTGCATCCTTATAGTCAGCCAGATACCCGTTTTCCTTATGTTTTATCATTTCCGGAATTCCGCCAGTTTTGAATCCAACGACAGGAGTTCCGCATGCCAGGCTTTCAAGAACTGTTGTTGGCAGGTTATCAGCAAGTGAAGGTGTAACAAAAACATCAGCTGCATTATAGACAAGTGCCAGAGAAGTTTCATCCTTAAGGTAACCCATGAACCTTTTTCTAAAAGGAATACTATCCGCCATTTTTTCGCTGACTCCTTTCCCAAAAACCAAAAGCAATATGTTATCTGATCCCAATTCCCTATCTAATATCTCAAGAGCCTTTCTGAGATAATCCCAGCCCTTATACGGGCTATCGACTGTAACGGCTCCAAATGCAATTACCCGTGCATCATTGTCAATATCAATTATCTGTCTGGCTATTGATTTGTGGAAAGGTTTGAATACTCTGTCATCGAGAATATTGGGAATATGATAAACATGTTTGGCTTTAAGAAGGGAAGATTCATTTGCACAAGATTGCAGCCATTTGCTGGGTGAAATAAATAAGAAATTACCACAGGACAGGAATAGTTTTCTCTTGGCCGAGAATCCTTTTTTTGACAAATCAAACCTTTTGTGGTCAGCAAAAATCTGGCAATCGTAACACTCTGACTTGTACTTTTCACAGGAAAAGCTGTAGTGACATCCACCTGTGAACGTCCACATATCATGCATCACTATAATCACAGGCTTTCCCAGCTTTGCCAGTTTCCGATACGCTGAAACACTAAGGAACTCACCCTGAACCCAATGTATGATAATAATATCAGCTTCCTTTACATGCATGAGCTGAGTAATATCGATTCCCAGCATAGTGTAGGAGAACAATCCATATTCTTTCCTGCCTTTTCCTGACAGAAACAGATTAAGCTTATCATTGATAACAGTCACAAGTTTGGAAAACCGCCCTGGATAAAATATTCGTTCAGTATCATTCTCATCAGGGAACAATGAAAGGACAAAGGTATTCAAACCCTCCTGCAGGAAGGCTTTGTGAAGCCTTAGGGCTGACCCTCCGGCTGATCGGGCAGATTTCTGAATATGAACAACCTTCGTCATTTGCTAGTTTGTTTCCATCCTGATCCAATCCTCGGGATACATGCCTTCACATTCCTTATCCACAATCCATTTATCAGGAATAATTACTATCCTGTCAGTGTTTTTGTTGAGCCATGCCGCCCACCAGCTGAATGTGCTGTTTGCGATTATGTTATGCTTGCAAATACTCATCAGGTACATATCCAGATAGCTTTTGGAACCTTTATTTTGATCAACAAAAATACAATTCTCAAGTTTCAGGTTTTCCCTAGCCCATGAAATATCATCAGAAAATACAAAGTAACAAGGATTATTGACTTTTTCACTGATATAGTTTATTGCATTTTTATAGTAGGTCATACCCTGAATCACTCCAAGGATTGGCCTCCATCTTTCCTTAAGATAATCTCCCCTCCTTATATGAATACTTACCGACTGAGTGTTAATGATATGATCAATAATTCTACTGTTCGCTTTATCTGAAGGTCTTCTGAATTCAAACTCCCGGGAAATAATCTCTTTTATATCAGCAAAATAAAAAACAGACTGCCAGATGCCCACAAACAACCTGTCATGTTGCCCAAAAACTTGCTGATCAAAAACGAATTCCTGCTTTTCAATATATCCGGTTGGTCTGCTTTCATATGGTGGCACCACTCTTTTCAAAATAAAGCCTGCTAACCTGTTTTTGTACAAAGGTTTTCCATGACTGAGAAGTAAGTTCAAAATATTCAATGGAAATACAAGCCTGATTCTAAATGCATCACAAAGGTTAAAACCATCGTGATGATATCTGAATAAAAAATTAGAAAAACAAATCCGGGTTTTATTTCCTTTATGGTTAAGGGCAATAGACAGGGAGTATTGAAACATTTGATTGCCTAAGCCTCCGTAAATGGCTACTTTATTCATAGCAGATGGTCAGGCATACCAGATCTTTGAACTGGATTTTTTAATAAATACATGATAGTACTGCATGGGGGCGAGAAAATACCCATACACATTGGTAACAATTGAACCTATCAGCACAGCTTCAATTCCAAAATTATATTTTCTTATCAGGACCAAAACAATAAACAAGTAGACTACTGAAGCAATCATAGAGGTGTAAAACTGTATTTTAAGTGCCCCAATACCGTTGAGGACTGCGACAAAGATACTGGCAAACATACCAGTTGAAAAAAACAAGTAACACAGAAGCGATATGGAGAATCTGATTTTCACAACGTCCCTCCCCAGCCAAAAATCATAAACCAAATCTGCGAATACAAGCATGATACCCCCTCCAAGTATAAATGGGACAAGAAAAATAAGGTATTTCTTTACTACTTTTTTTATCCATCCTAAATCTCCTGAGTTGTATGCATCGGTAGTCCCACTCCATAATGGAGAAATAGCTATCATGAAAACCATCTGAAGTACGGAGAAATACTTATATGCAATGTTGTAATTTGTAACCTGCGTAGTATCAAAATAATAAGCAATAATAAAAGAAGCTGTCTGATACTGTATTACATTAGCTATTTGAAGAACAAAGAACTTTATTCCCAAGGTCATTATGTCCTTTGCATACTCCCGCTTTGCCAGTTTAATGGAAGGGGCATATTCCCTGTATTTTGTTTTAAAAAAAAACAGATTTGCAAATATCAGCACCGCAACAGGTGCGACACTATATGCCAGACCAAGATATATCAGAGATCCTTTGGTAAACTTTGAAAGGAGAAAAATCAGGATCAAGGCTATCAACTGTCCAAGCATGTCTATGAAGGAAGCTTTGGCGGGTTTTTGATCAGCTGTTAAAATTGTATTGATTATCCTGAAAACAAACTGGAAGCTGAAATACGTCAGTATGATCACCGCCAGCATGCTTACCTGAATCTCCTGTTCTGCGGGAATGTTAAGAAGCTTAGTCCAGCTTATGAAACTGTTTACAATCAGCAAAACGATCCAGATAATTATGAAAATCGCACCTAAATAATAATATGTGGTGCTTACAAATACACGGGCCAGATGAATATCCCCTCTGGCTTTTGCTTCAGCAAATTTGTTTCTCAGACCTTGGGTAAACCCAATATCAAAAAATGAAATCCAGGCCACCATAGAGCTCAAAGTCAGCCATATGCCGTACTGAGAAGGATTTACATAATTCAATGCCAGAGGAACTACAACCAGACTGATGGCGATACTACAACCCTTTATCAAGAAAGAAGCAATAATGTTTTTCTTAGCCAGGACACTTCTCTCTTCCCCTTTCAGAAAGAAATCTCTGACCAAGCCACAAAGTCTGGCAGTTACGGAAGCCATTTATTTAACGATTAATTACATGTAAGAATTATGGAAAAAACTACAATCTTATTACAGCTTCGCCACGTCAGTCCCATATGAGATGACCCCTGGTAAGTCTGAAAAGAACCGCAAATTATATGTTTGAAACGGCAGTAAGCATGCTATATTGCTGTTTCCCGATAATTTTGCGCCATCAAAGTAAGCCAAAAGAAATCTGCGATTTTGCAAATTTGATTAACAAAAAATAACATTAATCAACAAAAGTTGCATTAAATTGGGAAACCTTTATTTTGTACCAGGAAGACTGGGAATAAAACTATAAAATAAAGCTTACCATCTGGATTTGATTTTACACAGGGCTTTATGAAAATATTCGGAAAAAAACCTTTGTTCATCATTTTGTTATTGTTGCTCTCTTTCGCCGGGTCTGTCATATTTTATATATACTTAATGCAGGATAAGATTTCTAAAAATCTGTCCCGGACAAACAAGGTTAAGGCAGAGGTGCTGATTTTTGAAGGGTGGCTTCCGCAATCACTCATTGATAAAGCTATCGAAGAATTCAGATCTGACTCTTACAAAATAATTGTTACCACTGGAATTAAATCCGAGGAGCTTGATTTTTGTAAAATCCCAATGAACGGGTATCTTATTTTCTATCCTGAAGCCAGCCTGCTGAAAAATGAAAAAGAATACACCCATAAGATTTCCATTACTGCTCATAGCGAGATGGGTGGGAAATACAGTTCCCACTTCAGCTTATTCATCAACGACTCATTATCGGCAGAATTTGTTGCTGATGACCAGGTGAGGGAATTCTCAGTGCAATGGACAGGAGCCTTAAGTTCTGTTGATTCTCTTATGGTACATTTTGATGATGATTACCTTGATGAGGGAGGAGATAAAAACCTCTATGTAAAAGAAATTACTATCAATAATTTAATTACAATCCCATACAAGTACAACTCTGTCTATGATATTGGCAAACTTGGAGGAACAAACAGGATCAGGAACAATTATGATTATGAGAGTGAATTAGCGAGGATCCACTTTATTTTCTCAGGCATTGACAGTTCAGAGATAGTTGCGGTTACAGGTAATAATTCCCGGATAAACAGGACAATAAAAAGTGCATTGGCTTTTAAGAGATGGCTTGACACTTATGAGGAGAAAGTGGGCGGTATCAATATTATTTCCGGTGGAATCCATTCAAGAAGAACACTTGTAACGTATAAAAACATCCTTGATACATCGTATGAAGTTGGTGTTATTTCCCTAACCGAACCAACAAAAACGATGAAAAAAAGGGACAAATTCAAGGAAATTTTTACTGAATTAATAAATTTGCTATACTATCAGATAATCCTTCCTCCGATTTCAATAAGCAATTGAAAACAAGTCAAGTTTTTACAAACAAACGTATTAATACATGATTATCTGTTATTTAGGGTATTATTTTATTGCAACCAAAGAGAAATCAAATGGTTGCCTTCTGATTTGTTAAAAAAAACTGCTAAAAAAAAATAAATCACGTACCAAAATCGAAAATTTATCGTTTAATTTGCAGCATTGGTCAACATTTTGTTTTAGTTAGTCAAATTAGCAGAATACCCGGAATAGCCTATGAGAGGAATTTTAACTCTTTTATTTAGCCTGTTGAGTTTAATCGCTTTTGCTACAGATTATTATGTAAGTTCAGCAGGCAATGATTCAGCCAACGGCCTTTCATCCTCAACCCCATGGAAGACAATATCAAAAGTCAACTCTGCTTTCTCTACTCTAAATCCGGGTGACAGGATCCTCTTCAGAAAAGGGGATACTTTTTACGGATCATTAAAAGTTGCAAAGTCTGGCACATCCGGGAGCCCAATCGTTATTGGAGCATATGGATCCGGTGCAAATCCGATTATTAGCGGATTCAATACTATCTCAGATTGGAGTTCTTACGGAAATGGGATTTATTCAAAATCAATTTCATGCGAATCCAGTCCAAACATGGTCACGGTAAACGGAGTCAATACTCCCATTGGAAGATGGCCAAATACCGGTTTCCTTTCCATTGATTCACATGTGTCAAATACATCAATAACCGACTCCGAATTGCCTTCCTCTCCTGACTGGACGGGTGCTGAGGTCGTGATAAGGAAAAGATCCTACATCTGGGACAGAAACAAGATTACAGATCATTCGGGTAACACCATCAGGTATACCAGCGGTTCATACTATGACGTAGTAGACGGCTTTGGTTATTTTATCCAGAATGACATAAAAACTCTTGATCAGACAGGAGAATGGTATTATAACGGCTCTACTTTCTATATGTACTTTGGATCCGGCGGACCCGGAAATAATACCGTCAAAGTAAGTACTGTCGACCTGTTAGTCAATATCCTTAACTATAGCTACATAACAATTGAGAACATTCAACTCGAAGGAGGCAATAACTACGGCATACAAATAAGCAATTCAAGTTATATCACTGTTCAGAATTGTAACATAAATTTCATAGGAACTACTGCTATCTACGGACCATGGAATGGAACTTCATCCTATTGTAAAATTGCAAACAATACAATATCGAATTCAAATAATATCGCCATCAAACTGATGGGCGACCACAATAACGCTTCAGTTACAGGCAACAGAATTTCCAGAACCGGCATGATAATTGGGATGGGAAATTCTGGTGATGAGTCTTATGTCGGAATGACATTATACGGAAATAGTAGCCTTGCACAATATAATAGCATTGAGAATACAGGTTACATGGGCATTATTTTTAGCGGGAACAATACTGTTATTTCCAATAACTTTATAAATCAGTTTAACCTCTTTAAAAATGACGGAGGAGGAATATATACCCATATTGGGGCAGATACTCCAAAGACCGGACAAAGAATCACCGGTAATATCATACTTAACGGAAAAGGATATGATCAGGGGTGTGCCAAGAAAGAAGCATTTGCTCACGGGATTTACCTTGACGAACGTGTTTCCAATGTGAATGTATCAAATAATACCATTGCTTATTGCAGTGTATCCGGTATATACATCCATAACTCCCATGAACTGGTAATTGAAAACAATACTTCCTATGACAACGGCATCAATGATGCCGACATTGGGGGCCAGATGCTGTTCGTTCATGATTCATACAGCCCTAATGATCCTATCAGGAATGTTTCAATGAATGGTAACATTTTCTTTGCCAGAACGCTCCCTGAGAAAGTGCTCGTATTCTCTACCAGAAGCTCTGATATCTCAAGTTTTGGAACAGCCTCCAACAACTGTTATGCCAAGCCCCTGGATAATAGTGTAATTGCCAAAACCTGGGAAGGTGGTTGGAATGTACAATCCGTAAACCGTTCATTGTCAAACTGGCAATCATTTACCGGCCAGGAC
>JAFGQO010000042.1 GCA_016935615.1 Bacteroidales bacterium | reverse complement strand
TTCCTGATCGATTCTCCTATTTGTTTTTTATGTAAAAGACGAATAATATTTTTCCCAAATAACATGGAAATGATCAGAGATACTATGATAGTCATGCTGGTACGGAATGAAATGTATTGAAATACACCTGCACCGGGTACATCAAGACTTTCAAGATATTCAAACAAGTAATACAGCATTGGCGTTTATTGTGGATTAATATTGTTGATCATAAATAATTCCTTGACAATCTGTTTGTCATTGAAGAAATTTCTTTCTCCTTTGATCTCCTGATAAGTTTCATGTCCTTTGCCGGCGATAAGAATCACATCACCTTCATGCGCCATCATACAGGCAGTTCGAATAGCCTCGCGCCGATCTACAATTGCAATGGTGCTCTTCAGGTTGTCAGCATCAACACCAGCGATCATTTCATCTATTATTTGTTGCGGCTCTTCACTGCGAGGATTATCGGAGGTAAATATCACCCTGGAGCTAAGCTCCGCTGCAATTTTACCCATCACCGGCCTTTTCATTTTGTCCCGGTCACCACCAGCTCCTACAACAGTTATCAGCTGACACCCTGTATTCATGATTTGATTAATTGTTATAAGTACATTTTGCAAGGCATCCGGAGTATGAGCATAATCTATTATTGCCGTAATGTTGTTTTCAGATCTCAGATATTCAAATCTCCCTTCAACAGTGCCCAGTGTACTCAATACGCGAAGGATCTCTTCTTTTGGATATCCCAGAAGATTTGTTACAGCATATACAGCGAGCAAATTGGATGCGTTGAACTCACCGATTACCTGAGTCCATAATTCAGTGTTTTCAATATTTACCAGCATGCCATCAAAATGGCTTTCAATTATTTTTGCTTTGTAATCAGCTATCGATCTCAGACCATATGATTTTATTGTGGCCGAAGTGTTCTGTACTATTACTTTACTATGTTTATCATCTGCATTTACAAGGGCTGTTGCATCTGAAGAAAGGTCATCAAAAAGTTGTTTTTTTGCCTTTAGATAAGCATCAAAGGTTTGATGATAATCAAGATGATCATGAGTGATATTTGTAAAAACAACAACATTAAAGTCCAAACCCTTAATGCGTTTCTGGTCGATGGCATGAGAACTTACTTCCATAAAAGCATGAGAACAGCCACTATCGACCATTTTTCTTAATAAACTCTGAATTGTGATTGCATCAGGTGTTGTATGGGTTGCCTGTACAGTCTCTTCCCCTACCATATTCCTAATGGTGGAAAGCAAACCTGATTTTTGATCCATCTTGTTAAATAACTTATAGAGTAATGTTACAATCGAAGTTTTCCCGTTTGTTCCTGTAACACCTACAAGATGAAGTGATTTGCTTGGTTCATCATAATAATTGGCTGCAGCCAGACCAAGAGCTTCAGCAGAGTCTTCAACAACAATAAAAGTTGCCTGCTCTGCAAGCTGATCCGGATAATCTTCACAAATAATTGCAGCAACACCTTTTTCAACCACATCCGAAAGGAAAGTATGTCCATCAACATGAGTTCCTTTAACAGCAACAAACAAATCATCTTTGGCTGCCTTTCTTGAATCAAAAACCAGCCTATTAATTTCCAGATCATTTTTTCCAATGATCCTGCAATTTATGCCTTTAAGTATATGATTAAGTTTTTTTGCCATTAGCTGTCTATAAAACTCATTTCAAGTATTATTTTATCACCACGTTTTACACGGGTACCGGGAGCAAGTGATTGACTTCGAACACTTCCCCTTCCCCTGGCATCTACTTCCAGTCCAAGATTTTCCAAAAGATAAACAGCATCTTTCAGACCCATGGATACAACATTGGGAACCAGATTATCTACCATGTTTTTTGATTTCAGTTCAATGCAGTTCTCTTTTTTCTCGGTAGTAACCCATTCAGAAGTATTGTCACCATCTTGTTTGATATGAAGATTTTTCAATACTATTGTTAATTCTCTCTGATGACCATTCTTTGAGTAGGGAACTTCAAAGGTCTTTTTTTCCTTATCATTCACCGGCTTATGAATATCCAGATCGGAGGCATATACTTTATTTGCAATCTCCAGAAACACAGGACCGGCTACATATGCTCCATGATATACGTAGTTTTTTGGTGAATAAATTACCACGATGCATGAATATCTGGGTTCTTCAGCAGGAAAATAACCTACAAAAGATGCCTGATAGGATTTTTCTTTGTACCCGGTTTTACGGCTATAGATTTGTGCTGTTCCTGTCTTTCCGGCAATTTTAAAATTCGGACTTTTCAGATTTGTTGCTGTTCCTTTTTCCACAACTCCTTCAAGCATCTTTTTGACCTTTTTAAGGCTGGATCTTGAGCAGATGGAAGGATGAATTACTTCCGTAACAAATACACGTTCAGCTTTTCCATGGTTCCTGATCTCTTTAACAAAGCGAGGTCTGACCATCTTACCGTCATTGGCTATGGCATTGTAAAAAGCCAGAATCTGAAGAGGTGTCTGCCTTACCTCATAACCATAAGACATTGATGCCAGTGTTACACCAGACCACAGATTATCCCCCGGGTATCTGATTACCGGATCGCCCTCACCCTTAATTTCAACATGAAGCGGCTGATTAAGGCCCATGCCATACAATCTGTCAATAAAACGTTGCGGCTGGTTTTTATAGGAATTTGTTATTATTTTTGCCATTCCAACATTGGAAGACAATTCAAAAACCTGCTCTACGGTTAAAATTCCATGACCACCGGAAAGGTAGTTGTCATCACGAATGGTAAGATCATAATAATTGAAAATCCCATTCCCGGTATGTATTGTGTCGTCAAGTTCAATCCGTCCATCCTCAATAGCCGCCAGTAAAACCGGCAATTTAAATGTAGATCCCGGTTCGCTGCTTTGACCCACTGCATAGTTATAATATTCACGAAAACTGCCAAAAGTATCGGTCAGGTTAACGATGGCCTTTATTTCCCCTGTCTGAACTTCCATTAGTACAGCAGTTCCGGAATGAGCTTTGTTTTTGATAAGTTGCTTCAATAATGCATTCTCTGCAACATCCTGAAGATCAACATCAATTGTTGTAACCACACTGCTGCCGTCTTTCGGTTCAATTTCACCTGCTTCGTTTATTGGCATCCAGACATTGCCCGATAGTTTTTGCATGCGTTTGACCCCTTCAATTCCTCCGAGATATTCCTCAAAGGCTCCTTCAATGCCAACTTTATTTCCCGATTTGCTTTTTGTAGTATATCCAATGGTACGTGCAGCAAGATTACGATGAGGTTTTTGCCTGACACTTTGCTGGTTTATAATAAGTCCTCCCTTATAGCGGCCAAGCCGGAATATTGGAAACGACTGCAGTTCTTTAAGCTGCAAATAATTCACTTTTGATTTTACCAGGTAATACCTGTTTCCCAGTTTTCTGGCATTTTTCAGCACTTTTTCATACTCACAGGCATTTCTGTCTCTGAATAATCCGGATAAACAGCATGAAAGAGAGTCAATATATGTATAAAATACCTTATCGGTCAATGCGGGTGTTTTGAGGTCCATCCTTACTTCATAGTAAGGAACAGAACTGGCAAGTAATCTCATATCAGCAGAATAAATATCGCCTCGATGAGGTGGAATATGAAAGTTTTGAATGCGCGTATTCTCAGCTTTTTCTTTCCATTGATCATCATCGATATACTGCAAATACACTATTTTACCGGCGATAAAAATTGCAAATAGAGCGAACGCCAGATAAACCAATGCTACTCTCCATAATATTTCAGTTTTAATCGACATGCCTATTTTTTTTCAATAACAATTTTATAGGGTGGATCTTCAGGCTCCCTCAACTCTATTTCTCTATCCTTAAGCATTGCCTGAACAGATGATGGTTTACTCAGATTCATGAGTTCCGATGCAGTTGTAATTTCTTCTGCCCTGAAATCTTTGACTTGTTTTTTAAGTGAAGTAATCTGCCTTATTACTTTCTCTGCATGGTATCGATTAGCAATGTATATGATAGCAAGAAAAACCAGAAACAGAATAAAAGGCATTTGACGAATTACTGCAGTCAATGTGAGCAAACTACCATCAATTAATCCTTTGAAAGAAAAGCCGGTAATTTCTTCCCTTTCAATTTTTGTATCAACAAATTCTATTTTATCTTTTTTTGTCATGTTATCTTATTACTTATCTTTTCAGCAATACGCAGCTTAGCACTTCTGGCTCTGCTGTTTGTTCTGATCTCTTCTTCATCCGGTACAATTGCTTTATTATTGACCGGCTTTAGAGGTCTTTGTATATTTCCATAGAAATCTTTTGAAATTTCACCTGTATTGCAACTTCCTGTTTTAAAAAAGTTTTTTACCATTCGGTCTTCCAGCGAATGATAGCTAATAATTGCTATCCTTGCCCCAACTCTTAAAAGACCGACAGATTGCAGCAGAAGCTCTTTGAGATTCTCAATTTCATGATTTACTTCAATACGCAATGCCTGAAATATTTTAGCCAGATATTGATTTTCGCGATGCCTGGGCAGATAATTCTCAACAGATTCAATCAGGCCCCGAACAGAAGTGATCGCTGTAGCCTTTCGCATTTGTACAATACTTGCAGCCAACAGTTTAGCTTTTTTGAGCTCCCCATACTGATAAAAGATCCGGCTTAATTCTTCTTCAGAATAAGTATTAATTACATCACTGGCTGTAGTATTTGCCTTTGCATTCATTCTCATATCCAGATCTGAATTAAAGCGGAATGAAAATCCTCTTTGAGGAGTATCGAAATGATGTGAGGAAACACCCAGATCAGCAATTAAACCATCTATCTGATCTATCTTATAATATTTCAGGAAATTCTTAAGAAATCGAAAATTATGCTTAACACAAACAATGCGTTCATCTTCCGGTACATTTGCAAAAGCGTCCTCATCCTGATCAAACACAATGAGTCTGCCTTTTTGTAAGCGATTAAGAATTTCCTTTGAATGTCCCCCGCCCCCAAAAGTTGCATCCACATAAATCCCCTCAGGTTTAATTTTCAATCCTGCAACACTCTCTTTTAATAATACAGGCTGATGATAATCCATTATTCATCTGTTTCATCAACCAAACCTTCCATTATATTTTCTGCCATTGTGGCAAATTCATCATCACCTACCTCAATTTTATCGTAGCGCTCCCTTGCCCAAATTTCTATCTTCCCAAACTGACCTGCCATAACTACCTCCTTATTTGCCGATATCTCTTCAAGCAGACGCCTGGGAATTAAAATGCGGTTATTCGAATCGAGCATTACTTCTGCTATACCTTTCAAAAACTGACGCAAAAACATATTGTGTTCCTTTTTGTAAGGATTTATCTTTTTCCTGATAATCTTATTTTGTCTTTCCCATTCATCTAATGGATACAACAATAAGCAGCTTACGAAAATGTCCTTTTTAACCACAAACCTCTCCTGATCCGTGCCTTTCATTTGTTTTTTGAAAGCTGCCGGTAAAATAACACGCCCTTTTGCATCGAGCTTACAGGTATAGTCTCCAATAAAGGTTATCATACACCATTGTGTGAATTCACGTAAAAATAAGTAAAATTTATCCACTTTCAGCCATAATTCCCCACTTTTTCCCACTTTGTTAATAACTTTTATAACGCTGTTTACAAAAAAATGTTGTAAAGCTTGGGGAAATCACAGGTCAATACTACAGAGGTATCCCATTTTTTTTTATACTTTTGGTTCTTTCCAATTCTTTAATTTACAAGACTTTTATGAGCACTGGTGAAACTCCGAAACAGGTACAGACCATCGATGTTAAACGTGTCTTTCATAATAAAAATCCAAAACTTGCACGTTTCATTCCAGGTTTTCTTTATCGGTATCTTGAACGTATTATACATCAGGAAGAGATCAATCAGTTTTTGAAAGAATATGGAAACAGGTACAATATTGATTTCATTGAGGCTGCGATCAAAGAGTTCAATGTCACGATTCATATTGAAGGCATAGAAAATATTCCGGAAAAAGGAAAGTATATTATTGCTGCAAACCATCCCCTTGGAGGTTTTGATGGAATTATTCTGATGAAGATCATGAGCAAATATTATAAAAGCTTCAAATTTCTGGTAAATGATATATTGATGAATCTGGAAAATATAAATGATTTGTTTATTCCTATAAACAAGCACGGAAAACAGGCATCAGAAGCAGTAAAAACAATTGATGAGACATTCAGATCGGAAAGTCAGATCCTTACCTTTCCTGCAGGACTTGTATCCAGAAAAATCAAAGGAGTAATTATCGATCTGCCATGGCATAAGAATTTTATTGTTAAAGCAATTAAATATCAGAGAGATATTATTCCGGTACATTTTAGTGGCCGGAACACTAATTTTTTTTATAGATTAGCTAACCTGAGAAAATTTTTGGGGATTAAAGCAAATATTGAAATGCTTTATCTTGTTGATGAGACCTTCAGGCATAAAGGGAAAAAACTGGTTGTGAAATTCGGCAAACCTATTCAATGGCAAACATTTGATAAATCCAGGCACCCCAGGGAGTGGGCTCTGTGGGTAAAAAAGCAGGTATACGCTCTTAACGGAGAATACAACATCCCTTTCTGATTGGCACCTAAGCGAATTCCGAAATATTTTAATAAATTTGTTTTCCTTTTAACAGAAAGATAAATATGAAAGAGGTTGTCCCTCCTGTAGAAAAAGAATTAATAGAAAAAGAGCTTACAAAAGATAAATTTCTTCGTTCTACCAACAATGGGAATAACGAATTGTATGTCATTACACATCACAATTCACCGAATACCATGCGCGAGATAGGACGATTAAGAGAGATCACTTTTCGTATTGCCGGCGGAGGTACAGGGAAAGAGTTAGACATTGACAAATTTGATACTGCAGAAATCCCTTATAAACAGCTGATCGTGTGGGACCCTCAACTGGGTGATATACTTGGCGGTTACAGATACATCATTTGCAAAGATCTTAAACCAAATGAAACCGGTGAAATTGAGTTGGCAACCAGCAGGTTGTTTCATTTTTCAGAAAAATTCAAAAGTGAATATATTCCAAATATGATTGAATTGGGACGTTCGTTTGTGCAACCGGCATATCAATCTACAAACAGGAACAAAAAAAGCCTGTATGCACTGGATAATCTTTGGGACGGACTTGGAGCCATATGGAAAAACAACATGGAATGTAAGTACTTTTTTGGAAAAGTAACTATGTATACTTCATACAATCAAGAAGCAAGGAACCTGATCTTATATTTTATGAATAAGCATTTCAAAGGCTCTCAAAAACTTGTTTATCCATATAAACCTTTGCCAGTTGATATTGATGAAGAACTGGCTGATTCAATCCTCACTGCCGATAATTTTCAGGAAGACCTTAAATTGCTTTCACAGGCTGTTCGTGCACGTGGTGAAGTAATCCCTCCGCTGATCAATGCATACATGAATTTATCTCCTACACTCCAAAACTTTGGAACAGCCCTCAATGATCATTTCGGCGATGTTGAAGAGACAGCCATTCTGCTTACTGTCAGTGATATGTACGAGTCGAAGATTGAAAGGCATATTAAATCATACAAATAATCATTATACAATATTGAATAAAAAACCAGGCAAAACTTACTGCCCGGACTTCCATGAATTTGCACTAAGCATTGCTCAATAAGCCCTGATGTTTTTCCCTTCAATAAAATTGATAAATGAACGATTGGCAACCTTGTTCCCGCCAGGCGTCGGATAATCTCCTGTAAAATACCAATCACCCAAATGATTTGGACAAGCGGCATGAAGATTTTCGATTGACTGATATACAATTTTCAGATCAGCCTTAATATTATTATTCCGTAACATTTCTGAGATCTTCCCTGAGATTTGAATGTCAGTAAATGGCTTATAAATCTCCTTTACTACGTTTTTAATTCTTTCCCTGGGTAAATTTTCCTGGGATTTTGCTTTTTTATAAACCTCATTGATAATATTTTCCTTTCCTGATTCTTTCAGCAATTCGATTGCAGCCCGGAAAGCAATAAAATCAGATAGCTTGGCCATATCAATTCCATAGCAATCAGGAAAACGAATTTGCGGCGATGAGGATATAATAACAATACGTTTTGGAGATAGTCTGTCAAGGATCTTAATAATGCTGTATTTTAGTGTTGTTCCCCGAACAATCGAGTCGTCAATAACCACAAGATTATCGATGTTTTTATGAATTGTTTCATAGGAGACATCGTAAACATGACCAACAAGATCATCACGTCCTTCATCCTGAGAAATAAATGTTCGCAGCCTTATGTCTTTTAAAGCAACTTTTTCAATCCTTGGTTTTTGTGAAATAATTAAATTCAGTTCTTCAATTGTTATTTTTTTCCCTCGTTCAAGAATTTGTTTCTTTGCCCTTTCCTGCATGTAACTTTCAATTCCTAAAATCATACCATAAAATGCGGTCTCAGCAGTATTCGGAATAAAAGAAAACACTGTGTTTTCCAAATCATGATCGATGGCTTCAACAATTCCGGGAGTTAATAATTCTCCAAGCTTTTTGCGTTCACGATATATTTCAGTATCACTTCCTCTTGAAAAATATATTCTCTCAAATGAGCAGGAACGTTTTTTGTATGGCCCCCGAACCTGCTGTATTTCGACATCACCGCTTTTTTTTACAATTAAAGCTGCACCCGGCTCAATCTCATGGATCTTATCATAGGATACATTTAAAACAGTTTGGATAACAGGTCTTTCGGAGGTTGCCACAACAACATCCTCATCATAATAATAAAATGCCGGCCGTATTCCCCAGGGATCTCGCATGACAAAAGAATCACCATGCCCTATCAATCCTGCGATAGTATACCCTCCATCCCATTTCTTGCATGACTCTTTAAGAATATTCCCAATATTTATATTGTTCTCGATCAAATCGGAAATTTTTTTATTGGAATAACCCCGCTTTTTGTATCGGTCAAATTCCAGTTGATTCTCCGCATCCAAAAAATGCCCAACATTTTCAAGCATGGTAATGGTATCATTAAACCCGCGTGGATGTTGGCCCAAATCAATCAGATGATTAAAAATTTCATCAACATTGGTCAGATTAAAATTACCTGCAAATACAAGAGTCCGGGATTTCCAGTTATTTTGCCTAACGACGGGGTGTGCATTTTCAACTTCATTTTTACCAAAAGTGCCGTATCTTAAATGTCCGAGCAATAATTCCCCTGCAAAAGGAAGATTCTTTTTTGCCCATGAAATATCTTTTAATAAATCAGGAGATTTCTTCTCAGCTTCATCAAAATTGTACCTGATGCTTTGAAAAATATCATCTATTGCTGATGAGTCGGCGGATCTTAATCGATTCAGATATTCATAACCAGGAGGCAAATCAAGCTTGATACTGGCAACTCCCGCACCATCCTGACCTCTATTGTGTTGCTTCTCCATCAACAAATAGAGCTTATTTAATCCCCATCTCCATGTTCCATGCAACAACTGATAATATTCGAGAGGCTTTCGCATTCTTATCAGTGCTATCCCACATTCATGCTTGATATCGTCTGTCATCCTTTAGATCTGCATCAGCAATTTATAATAATGGATAATTTATTTTACTTGGGACAATAAACGCATTAGGAAATTCATATTCAATCTTTTTGTAGAATTTCATAGCATCACTTTTTGTCCTGAAATCCCCGATATATAAACGATAATAAGGAGTATCAAAAATATAGTATGTGTTTATTCCTTCATATTTACCAATAAATCCGGCTCTGATTATCTCACCTTCCTCGCGGGCTCCCGGTCCGGAATTTGAGAAAATCCTTATTCTATATCCGCTGATGCCTTGCCTTTTGCTACTCTCAAGCAGATGTTTATCAATCAGTTTAACGATATCATCGTCCTGAACAATAGTAACTTTGCCTGCATTATCAGAATACTCTATATCGTGCATTAATTTTGTGCCGCTAAGCTGAGCATTTAACATGCTTACAACGGAAAGAAGACAAAACCCCAGAAATAATTTTAAGAATTTCACTGGCATACTTGTTTCAGCAAGTGCAAAATTAATTTTTTTTCTTTAGAAATCTTTGTTATTTATTGTGGACCGGGAAAACCTCCACAATACTATTTTCATTATTATTTGTTATCTGTATTATGGAGAAGTCAATTGAAATCACAAATACAGTTTTTTTTCAATGCCAATTTCCGGGTGATTAAATAACGACTTTCCGTTTTTCAGAAACCTCTATTGTTTTTTTAATAAGCATAGAACGTGCATCAATTGTACCATCCAGTCTGAAATCTATCACTTGTCCGCTTTTGAGATTCATTAATGTCAGGGCAGTTCCAAAAAAATTTGCCACACGCACTTTCAGATCAATATTGTATTTATCAGAAGAATTTGACGGCAATACAATTTGTTCAACAGAATTCACTCTTCCAAGATATTGATTATTCATATATACCCTAAAATCAATATCAGTAATTGTTATTTTATGCATCGTTGGATTTTCTATTGGAACAGTTATAGCAATTGCAAGTGCATTATCTTCAAAACCTTTCACAGTAAACTCCTTCACTTCTCCCACTTCTATCTTTGAGAAATTGCCACATGCAAAACACAGTAAAATAATTAGCCAACAGCCGGTTTTTTTGAGTATTTTCATCTCTATTCAAATGTAAATTTAAAGACTCTAAATATCACAATTTATTGTAACAGGAATAATGAAATTTTAAAATTATTTAGCTATGAAGATCCTTAAAAAGCAAATTAATGATTTTTTTCAATGTAAAAATATCGCATTGGCTGGTGTATCAAGAAATAAAAAGAAATTTGGCTATATAAGTTATAAATCATTGGTAGAAAAGGGTTATAATATCTATCCCGTTAACCCAAATACTCAGGAAATTGATGGTAGAAAATGCTATCAGGATATCTCTGATTTGCCTCCTGAAGTTGATGGAGTAATTATAATGACACCCAAACAACATACTGACAAAATATTAAGACAAGCTTTTGGTAAAGGGATCAAAAATATATGGGTGCAACAAATGTCAGAGACTAAAGAAACGATACAGATAGCAGAAGAATTTCAACACGATATTATAACAGGCAAATGCATATTTATGTTTGCCGAACCAGTTTCGGGAGTTCATAAATTTCATCGAACACTTGTTAAAATATTTGGAGGGCTGCCTAAATAAATGAAGAATTTTTAATCCCCCTTATGACTTGTTAACTATCCATTCGGCTAACCAATCTCCCAGTTTTGAAGTACTAACTGGTTTTTCTTTATCAATATCCTCAGTTACAATTCCTTCTTTAAGTGATGCGTTAACAGCCTCATGTACCTTTATTGCTTCGTTATTCAGGTTGAAAGATTCCAGTAACATAGCTGCTGACAGAACCGTAGCCAGGGGATTTGCAATATCCTTTCCTGCAGCCTGAGGATAGGACCCATGTATTGGTTCAAACACCGATGTATGAATGCCAATTGATGCTGAAGGTATTAGTCCCATTGAACCTGTGATAACGCTTGCTTCATCCGATAAAATATCTCCGAACATATTCTCTGTGATCAATACATCAAATTTCTTTGGCCATTGAATGATTTGCATAGCAGCATTATCAACAAGCATGTGTTCCACTTCAATATCCGGATAATCTTTTTCCATTTCCTGAATGGTTTCTCTCCATAATCTGGAAGTAGCCAGGACATTGGCCTTATCAATCGCAGTTAACTTTCTTCGACGCTTTGCAGAAAATTCAAATGCCAACTTTGTCACCCTCACAATCTCTGATCTGGAATATACATTTGTATCGAAAGCTTTTGTTCCGTCTTCTGTTCTTCCTCTTAATTCACCATAGTAAATACCTCCTGTGAGTTCTCTGATTACTATAAAATCAGCTCCCTCGACCAGCTCAGACCGTAAAGGTGACTTATTGATCAAGGTCTTAAAAGTTCTGACAGGCCGTATATTCGCATACAATTGAAGTCTTTTTCTCATTTCCAGCAAACCCTGTTCCGGCCTGACTTTCGATTTTGGATTATTATCATACTTTGAATCTCCGATAGCCCCAAAAAGCACAGCATCTGAATTCATACAAAGATTATGCGTTTCTTCAGGATAAGGATTGCCCACTTCATCAATTGCAATCGCACCGACCAATCCAAATTCAAATTCAAATTTTTGATTGTACTTTTCACCAATTGCATTAAGTACCTTTACTGCCTGGTCTATTATTTCAGGCCCTATTCCGTCTCCGGGCAATTTTGCTATTTTAAACACCATTTTACAGATAGTTAAAGTCCAGATCCTCTGATACCTGTTTAAATAAAAACAGAATCTCAATCATGAAAAAAAGAATGCTAAGATATAAAAAGATGCTGAATGCGTCAGATAAGAAAGAACTATAAAAGCAATGATCCCGGAACTATCATGATTCTATACAAAAAATAGGTTCCTGTTCTGAAAAATGTCCGTATTCTGTTTTACTTCCTGCATAAAAGCAAAGATTATCGTAACTTACTGTTTATTGAAACATTTTAGCCCATATACTAAATACAGCATTCACTATAATTGTGAGAAATCTGAGTGTCAAAATGTCCACAAAACAATTCACTGATGAAAAAATCATTTATTAAGCAGGCTGGGGCTCTGCTTTTGGCAGCTTTACTATTTGGTAACAGCTATGCACAAAATGAAACTTCTCTAAGGGAACGTATCAAATTAAATCTTAACTGGAAATTTGCTCTGGGGCATGCTACCGATGCCAACCTCGATTACAATCATGGAACAGGGTATTTTTCCTACTTTGCCAAAACCGGTTATGGTGACGGGCCTGCGGCCAAAGACTTCGATGATCGTTCCTGGCGTGTGTTACACATCCCCCACGATTGGTGTGTTGAATTGCCTTTTGCTTCAGATGGAGGACACAGTCATGGTTATAAAGCCATTGGCCGCAATTATCCGGAGAACAGTGTTGGATGGTACCGCAAGAGTTTCAGGATTGAAGAAGAAGACCTGGGGAAAAAGATCAGCATTGAGTTTGATGGTGTTCACCGCAATTCTGTCGTATGGATAAATGGTTTTTATCTGGGCACCGTGCACAGCGGTTATGCAAGTTTTTCATACGATATTACCGACTACCTCCTTTATGGCAGTGAAAATGTTGTTGCTGTTCGTGCAGATGTTACCATGGAAGAAGGATGGTATTATGAGGGGGCCGGAATAGTGCGTCATGTATGGTTGGTAAAAACCCATCCGCTGCATGTTGCCCGGTATGGAACTTTTATAACTACTGAGGTGCACGATCAAAAAACCAAAATAAAATCCAGAACCACTGTTCAAAATGAATCAGAAGAAATGGCTCAGTTTGAACTTTCCGAAAGGATTATTGATGCTGAAGGGAAAGAAATAGCCTCTGGCACAATACCACGGCTGAGTTTGCTTCCCGGTGAAAAAAAAGAATATTATTCAGAATATACCCTTGACCATCCTTTGTACTGGTCGCTGGAAAATCCATATCTGCATACTCTCATTACCTGTATTAACCAAAACGGGAAACACATCGATACATACAAAACTGCATTTGGAATACGAACCGTCAGGTTTGATCCTGACAAAGGTTTCTTTCTCAATGATAAGCACGTAAAAATCGTAGGTACAAATCTTCATCAGGATCATGCGGGTGTCGGCCGGGCTATTCCTGATGCCTTGCATGAATTCAGGATCAAAAAACTTAAGGAAATGGGAAACAACGGAGTTCGTACTTCACACGATCCTCCCACTCCTGAGTTTTTAGATGCCTGCGACCGGCTGGGATTTCTGGTTTTGGACGAAAACCGGCTAATGGGAATAAACGATGAGCATTTGAACCTTCTTGAAAACATGATGAAGCGTGATCGCAATCATCCCAGTGTGGTTATCTGGTCGTTAGGCAACGAAGAATGGGCTATTGAAGGCAACGAAACCGGCGCCCGTATTGCTTCCACAATGCAGGATTTTGCCAACCGTCTTGATTCTTCAAGGGCCTTTACGGTCGCATGCAGTGGTGGATGGAATACAGGCATTGGCAAAGTTACGCAGGTTATAGGATACAATTATTTATGGCATGGGGACATTGATGCCCACCATAAACAATTCCCGTGGCAGGCAGGCATTGGAACCGAGGAAAGCAATACGATCGGGACACGGGGCATTTATGTCAGTAACCATGAACAGTCGCATTTGGCTTATATCAATGATAAATTTGAAAATCTGGGGGCAGAGACAGGATGGAAATTTTATTCTGAGAGGGAATATCTGTCAGGTTTATTCTATTGGACAGGCTTTGACTACCGTGGCGAACCCACACCCTATTCATGGCCGGCTGTTACTTCTCAATTCGGTATTACAGATCTTTGCGGATTTCCGAAAGATATTTACTACTACTTTAAAGCATGGTGGGATGATGAACCCGTTGTCCATCTTTACCCGCACTGGAACTGGCAGGAAAAGAAAAGTGATACACTGCCGGTAATTGTTTACAGCAACTGTGAGGAAATTGAATTGTTCCTCAATGAAAACAGTCTGGGGAAAAAAACCATGCCAGCGAACGGACACCTCAGGTGGACTGTAAAGTACAAACCAGGCAAACTGGAAGCAAAAGGATTCAAAGACGGACAGGTTATAAAATCTTATTTTGTTGAAACCACCGGGTCTCCCGCAAGGCTCAAACTTATAGCCGACAGAACAAATCTGACTGCCAATCATGAAGATGTTTCAGTGATCACCGTAAGCGTGAACGATCAGGAAGACAGGATACATCCTACGGCAGATGTTGATGTGTATTTTTCAATGGAAGGTCCTGGCAAAATAATCGGAGTTGGCAATGGCAATCCTTCGAGCCATGAAGCCGAACAGTTCTATGATGAAGTAATAGCCGTACCAATCAAAAACCTGAAAGAGCTTCCTGTAGACAAACTTGGAAATCGACCTGAAACCGTGCAAGGTTATGATGATTCAGACTGGGAACCTGCTTTTGGCAAAAAGAGTGACAGATGGGAAGATTATTTTGACACGCTGATCGTAGTACGCGGACAATTCGAACTTCCGGAACTCTCAGAAGGAGTAACCGTCAGACTGTATTCGAAAAGTATTGTCGAAAATCAAACGATCTATATCAATGGTGAATTAATCGCATCGGACATTTTCCGCGACGATCCAAATCAATCCTTCCTGCTTGCCCGGGAAACACTTAAAGAGGGTATCAATGAATATGCGGTTGTCGGCCAGCGCTTTCGCCTCAAACACCAGTGGGATGAGCCGAATACAGATCCGGGTGTAATTCAGGTAGTCTGTCCGGCAGCAAACTGGAAACGTAAAACATTTAACGGGCTGGCACAGGTCATTGTACAAACAACAGGTGAAGCCGGAGAAATAAAACTGAAAGCAAATTCTGATGGTATAGAAGGAGATGAAATACTGCTTATTTCTAACAAATAGTGCATAGCATAAGGATTAAAATTTCATTTCGCAAAACTCATGAAATTTAAGTCTCACGAATAAAAGGGTCGAAGAAAGCAAATAGGATTTATATTCGTTCGGCTACGAGATCCCCGACCTCAGTCGTTGAATACCCCATACGACCGGCACCCATATCTTTCAGCTTGTTTGCCGTAACATCTACAATTGCATTTTCTATTGCCAAAGCAGCTTTTTCTTCACCCAAATGATCAAGCATCATTCCGCCACAAGCAATGGAAGCAAGTGGGTTGATAATGTTCTTTCCTGTATATTTTGGTGCAGATCCGCCAATGGGTTCAAACATGGAAACACCTTCCGGATTTATATTCCCGCCGGCAGCAATACCCATGCCTCCCTGTGTAATAGCACCCAGATCAGTAATAATATCACCAAACATATTTCCTGTAACAATGACATCAAACCATTCCGGATTCTTGACCATCCACATACAGGTTGCATCAACATGAAAATATTCGCGTTTAATATCTTTATATTTCTGTTCGCCAATTTCGTGAAAAGCTCTTTCCCATAAATCGTAGACATAGGTCAATACGTTGGTTTTTCCACAAAGGGCCAGTGTTTTGCGTTTATTTCTTTTTCTTGTATACTCAAAAGCATACTTCAGGCATCTTTCCACCTGCTTGCGGTTATAGACCATACTTTGCACGGCAACTTCGTCTGAAGTACCTTTCATCGAAAAACCGCCAATACCTGTGTACAATCCACCTGTATTTTCTCTCACAACAACGTAATCGATATGTTCCGGACCTTTATCTTTAAGAGGAGTTGGCACACCCGGATACAATTTCACAGGACGTAAATTTATGTATTGATCCAGCTCAAACCTGAGACGCAACAAAATGCCTTTCTCAAGAATACCCGGTTTCACATCAGGATGTCCAATTGCTCCGAGAAATATTGAATCAAATTGTTTCATTTCCTCCGCTGCCGAATCCGGCAATACTTCACCGGTTCTTAAATAACGATCTCCCCCGTAATCAAATTCCTCAAAATTTATTGTAAACCCAAATTTATCAGCAGCAGCCAAAAGTACCTTTTTCCCTTCTGCTACTACTTCCGGGCCAGTGCCATCACCGGCTATCACAGCAATATTGTATGTCTTACCCATTATAAATAGTTTTCTAAGGCGGTCATTTTGTTATTTGAAGCGCAATAATAGTACAAATTATTTACAAAAAAAGGATGAGATTTTAAAATTATGGACTTTTATAGCTTTCAATAATATTGAGCATTTTAATTGTAGCTATAATAGCTGCAACGGTCTGGTCAGAATCCAGGCCGCGCGTCTTGAACTCTTTATGACCAAGATTCCATGTAATTACAGTTTGTACCAAGGCATCCGTTTTCCCGCCCGGAGGAATAGAAACATTGTAATCCGACAATTTTGGTATAACCTTATTCAATTTTTTATATATTTTCTTCAGTGCTTTCATAAACGCATCATATTGACCATCACCAACTGAGTTTTCTTCGAATTCTTTGCCATTGAATTTAATTTTCAGACTCGCAGAAGGTTTCAATCCTTTTGCTGTAGAAAGAGAGTAATTCAATACCTTGATTTTCTCTTCGATGGATTTGCTGCGAATTACATCCGAAATGATATAAGGAAGATCCTCCTGAGTTACCATTTCTTTCTTGTCTCCAAGCTCAATAATTCTTTTTGTTACTTTTTTCATGGATTCCGGATCCAGATCAATACCCAGGTTTTCCAGGTTTTTTAAGATGTTTGCTTTCCCGGAAGTTTTCCCGAGAGCATAACTTCTTTTGCGTCCGAATCTTTCAGGCAGCAGATCATTGAAATACAAGTTGTTTTTACTATCTCCGTCTGCATGCACTCCACTTGTCTGGGTAAAAACATGGTCACCAATGAGAGGTTTGTTTGGCGGTATCCGGATCCCCGAGAAAGTTTCTACAATTTTACTTATAAGATTAAGTTTGGATTCATCAATTGACATTTTGTAATTAAAATGATCTTTAACAACAGCAATAACGCTGGATAAAGGAACATTTCCGGCTCTTTCACCAAGTCCATTCACAGTGGTATGTATGCATCTGATGCCTGCTTTCAGGGCTGCATAAACATTTGCTGTTGCAAGATCATAATCGTTATGCGGATGAAAATCAAAATTCAACTGAGGATAATTCTCAAGGATTTGTTTACAAAAAGCATATGTTTCATCAGGATTTAAAATCCCCAGAGTATCGGGAAGCATAAATCTCTCTACAGGCTGATCGCTTAATTTATCAATCATATTATACACATACTCAGGTGAATTTCTCATCCCATTTGACCAGTCTTCCAGATAAATATTTACCCTGATTTTTTTACTGACGGCATAATCGATGACCTCTTTAATATCTGAAATATGTTCGTCGGGAGATTTACGCAATTGATATGTTACGTGTTTATGAGATCCTTTTGTCAACAGGTTAATTACCCTGCAACCCGAATCAATAATCCAGTCAATGGATATTTTCCCATCCACAAATCCCAAAACCTCAATTTTTTCGATGAAATTATTTTCTGCTGCCCAATCTGCTATTTTTTTTACTGCTGTCAGTTCTCCTTCTGAGATCCTTGCAGATGCAATTTCAATTCTATCCACTTTCAGATCTTCAAGCAACAGTTTCGCCATACTGAGTTTCTCATCGAAGGTAAAAGAAACTCCGGATGTTTGTTCTCCATCGCGAAGTGTGGTATCCATTAATAAAACACTCATTTTCAATCCTCCTGATCAATTCGTTATTCCTGATAAATTCCAATTTAGTCTTATCTGTCTCTGTTATTCTGTTTAAAAGTTCCTTTCGGTTTCAAAAGCTTTAATTTTTTCTTTTAAACTAAGCAGATAATCGATATCGTCATAGCCGTTTAGCAAACACTTTTTTTTGTATGGATTAATTTCAAAATTTTCTGAATCACCTGTCGAAAGCAATGTGATTTTCTGATCATTCAGGTTTACTTCAAGTTCCGTATCCGCGTCTTTCGCAATAGCGTCAAAGATCCTATCAAGAAAGGCTGCCGAAACCTGCACAGGAAGCAATCCGTTATTTAATGCATTGCCCTTGAAAATATCAGCAAAAAAGCTCGACACGACTGCTTTAAAACCATAATCGTATATGGCCCATGCAGCATGTTCACGGCTTGATCCACTTCCAAAATTTTTCCCGGCAACAAGAATCTGTCCTCCGAAGGATGAATTGTTAAGAACAAAGTCTTCCACAGGTTTTCCGTTTTTGCCGTACCGCCAGTCCCGGAAAAGGTTTTCTCCAAATCCTTCCCGGGATGTGGCTTTTAAAAACCGGGCCGGAATTATCTGGTCAGTATCAATATTTTCAACAGGGAGTGGAACACATTTTGACCGTAATGTGACAAATTTATCTATTGGCATTTTTTTCTTTTTTTAAATGATATGTTAACTAAATATACTCTCTCGGATCAACTAATTTACCTGCAATTGCAGTAGCCGCAGCTGTTAAAGGACTGGCTAACATAGTTCGTGCCCCGGGGCCTTGTCGTCCTTCAAAATTCCTGTTGGTTGTAGAAATTGAATACTTGCCTTCAGGTATTTTATCGTCATTCATGGCAAGACATGCAGAACATCCCGGTTGTCGCAATTCAAATCCTGCTTCTGTCAATACTTTGTCAATCCCTTCTTTTTTTGCCTGTTTCTCAACCTGTCGTGAACCGGGTACTATCCATGCAATTATATTATCTGCCTTTTTTTTGCCTTTCACAAAGTTTGCAAACTCCCGCAAATCTTCAATACGTCCGTTGGTACAACTGCCGACAAAAACATAATTCACTTCTTTTCCAATCATTGATGATCCTGCCTGGAAATTCATGTATTTCAATGATTTCTGAAAGCTGTTTTTTGTACTGTCTTCAATCGTTTCAAGAGCAGGAATGGAACCTGTAATTCCTATACCCATGCCAGGATTAGTACCATAGGTGATCATGGGTTCAATATCTGACGCATCGAAATTCAATTCGCGATCAAATACAGCATTATCGTCAGATCTCAAAGTTTTCCAATAAGCAAGTTTTTTCCCCCATTCAACGCCTTTGGGAGCAAATTCTCTCCCATGAATATATTCAAAAGTTGTTTCATCCGGAGCAATGTGACCACCACGTGCCCCCATTTCAATACTCATATTACAAATAGTCATACGTCCTTCCATGCTTAAATTGCGAATTGCAGAACCTGCAAATTCCACAAAATAACCTGTACCTCCACTGGTCGATACTTGTGAAATTATATACAGTATAATATCCTTGGCTGTCACACCTTTTTTAAGCTGACCGTCAACCGTTATCCGCATTTTTTTTGGTTTAGGCTGTAAAATGCATTGTGATGCAAGGACCATTTCCACTTCGCTTGTTCCAATACCAAATGCCACGCTGCCGAAAGCACCATGAGTTGAAGTATGAGAATCTCCGCATACAATGGTCATTCCCGGTTGTGTAAGACCCAGCTCAGGACCGATAACGTGAACGATACCCTGGTAAGGATGATTTAAACCATAATGATCAATTCCGTGCTTTTTGGTGTTTTCTTTCAATTTGTCAACCTGCATGCGTGATAGCATATCCTGAATTGGCATGCCCTGATTTATTGTCGGCACATTATGATCCGGTGTTGCAACCGTATTCTGTGGACGAAATACTTTTATGCCTCTGTGATCGAGACCCGCAAAAGCCTGCGGACTTGTTACCTCATGGATCAGGTGCCTGTCGATATAAACAACACTGGGTCCATTTTCAATCTGAGTTACTACATGAGCATCCCAAACCTTATCAAATAATGTTTTTCCCAATTTCTGAAAATTTACAATTAAACAATTTTATTTATCGCATCAATAAAAGCCTCAACAGAAGCAGTAATAATGTCGGTATGCCCCGAAAAGCCATAATAAATAGAGCCTTTGTTCTCAACCTGAATATGTACCTTGCCTAAATCATTGGATCCGCGTGTTATGGCCTGAACAAGAAATTCCTCGAGACGAACATCATGTTTTATCAAACTTTTTACTGCCAGCAGGGCAGCATCAACCGGACCGTTTCCCGAGCTGGTTGCCGTAAAGGATTCTCCCCCGATATTTAATGTTACAGTGGCCATAGGAATAGTTGATTTACCAGCCAGCACCTGTAAATGTTCCAGTTTAATTTTCCCTCCATTTTCACCATTATCTTTTCTGCCGACCAATACGATCAGATCCTCATCCCGAATATCTTTTTTCTTATCGGCAACAGCAAGAAATTTTTCATATACCGGTTCAAGCTCCTTCGGCTTAATATCATATCCAAGAAGATTTAACCGGTGTTTTAATGCGGCTCTTCCACTTCTTGCCGTTAGTGAGATACTTGATTCATTTATTCCAACATCTACAGGATCAATGATCTCATAATTCTCTCGTCTTTTTAGAACCCCATCCTGATGAATTCCCGAAGAATGTGCAAAAGCATTTCGTCCCACAATCGCTTTATTTGGTTGAACAGGCATATTCATTAATGAAGAAACCAGTCTGCTGGTTTTGTAAAGGTATTTTGCATTAATACCGGTTTCAATTCCAATATGCTTCCTGCTTTTTAATATCATCACAATCTCCTCAAGAGATGTATTCCCTGCACGTTCACCAATTCCATTAATGGTAACTTCTGCTTGTCTGGCCCCATTTATAATACCGGCCATAGTATTTGCGGTTGCCATTCCCAAATCATTATGACAATGTGTAGAAATAATGACTTTATCAATATTCTTAACATTGTCCTTCAGATATTTGATTTTCTCACCAAATTCCTGGGGAAGACAGTATCCCGTGGTATCCGGAATATTCACCACGGTAGCACCTGCTGCTATTACTGCCTCAATTACGCGCGCCAGGTATTCATCTTCCGTTCTTCCTGCGTCCTCTGCATAGAATTCAATATCTTTCACATATTTCTTTGCATATTTCACAGCATCTGCCGCTCGTTCAATAATTTCGTCCCTGTTGGAATTCAGCTTGTATTTAATGTGGTAATCCGAGGTTCCAATTCCGGTATGAATTCGTTTTTTTCTGGCATATTTCAGTGAGTCAGCCGCTATATCAATATCCTGCTTAACAGCTCGTGTAAGCGCACATATTACTGGTTTTTTTACTGCCTTTGATATTTCCACAACAGATGTGAAATCGCCCGGACTCGATATTGGAAATCCTGCTTCGATGATGTCCACTCCAAGAGATTCAAGTGCTTTGGCCACTTCAATTTTTTCCAGAGTATTTAATTGACAGCCCGGCACCTGCTCCCCATCGCGGAGTGTGGTATCAAATATGTATAATTTGTCTTTCATATTTACTTTTGATTACTGGATTGTACTTTTTTGCTTTACTAAATTTTTAGAAACAGGTTTTTACCTGTATTGGTGTGTGTTATTCGTATCCTGTATTTTCCCCCACCGGGGGTAGCAAAGTATCAAAAATCTTCACCAATTCTCTCGGGTATCTTTTCATTGCACATTGTTTAAAAAAGCGAAGGCCATTCTCAGCAAGAATGGCCCTCTTATTTTGT
>JAFGQO010000041.1 GCA_016935615.1 Bacteroidales bacterium | reverse complement strand
TTCGGGTTTTATTGAATCCCTATAAATCGGGACTGAATGACTTTCAATTTCATATTTTTTTCTTACTTTCATGCAATTTATGATTGGTTCTATTACAAAATACTTTTCACCCTGTTCCATGGAACAACTTCAATCCCGTTGCTTCTTTTTTGACCGGATTCTCCTGAATAAATAACTGCACCCCGTTTAGCTTTACTGATTTTGAACCAGAAAAGCAATCCGTTAAAATAATCATCATTGATAGTTTTACCTGATTTTATTTCTATGGGAACCATTTCATCCGTTGTTTCAATTATTACATCTATCTCGTGCCCTGTATTGTCTCTCCAAAAAAAGAGATTATTGTTTCCCGCGTGGTTAAAATTTTGTTTAACGAGTTCACTTACAACAAGATTTTCAAACAGGTTGCCGAAAAGAGGATGAAATTCCAGTTGCTTTGTATTATGGATTCCGAGAAGGGAACATGCCAATCCGGTATCGTAGAAATAGAGTTTTGGCATCTTGACAATTCGTTTATTGAAATTGCGATGATAAGGTCTCAGTCTGAATATTATGAAACTGCTTTCAAGAATTCCCAGCCAGGAACCAACTGTTTTATTATCGACACCACAGTCAAGTGCCAGGCTGCTCATGTTAAGCAGCTGACCTGCTCTCCCGGCACATAGTCTTAAAAATCTTTCGAAGAGATTAAGATTAGCTATGTTCTTTAATTGTCTTACATCCCTTTCAATATATGTCTTAATATAATTGACATACCATTTATCTCTGTCAACCGGTTGATCATATACCGGCGGATAGAATCCTCTAAGTAATTGTGATAATACGTCATCTGATTTCATAGGATGTAATTCTCCAATAGTGAAAGGGAGCAAATACAGGTACGCAATTCTCCCGGCAAGGCTCTGTGAAATACTCTCCTGAAGCAAAAAATTATTGGAACCTGTTAATATAAATTTACCTCTTGTTTTATCCTCATCCAGTATTTGCTGAAGATAAGAGAAAAGCTCAGGTGCTCGCTGAGCTTCATCAATAACAGCACCCTTGCTGTATTTTGAAAAAAATCCCCTGGGATCCTCAAGTGCAAAACGTCTGTCATCAGGATTTTCAAGGTTTACATATGACTTATCATGAAACACGTGTCTTGTCAGTGTAGTTTTTCCCGACTGACGCGGACCTACCACTGCAACCGCTTTAAATTGCCCGGCAAGACTCCTCAATACAGGTTCGGCATCTCTTTTTATCATAATAACAAATTTACAAATTTGGATTTAGATTCCAAAATTGTAAACAAGAATTAACTGCTGCTTATTTTCAATAGTAAAATTGAACTTTAAAACATGATACTATACACGTAACCTTTTATTCGTTTACTATGCTGCTATATAGTCATTTGCGCTTCGCGCGTCACTCAATTGTCATTAAGTTGTCAAACTACCGAATGACCATCTAATGACTACTGAATGACTATTTAATGACCATTGAATTCCGATGAATCGGGACTGAATGACCATCGGGTAATATATATCTAAAATATATGATATGTATTTAATACATAAAATTAATAATATTGCCTTGTATTTGTTACATATTTTATTTAGCTGATATATTGGGATCGAATAACTTGCAATTCCTTCATTCCTTAGTTCTTTAATTTTTTAATCTTATCCCGTTTGGTTGCATTTTATTAAGCAGGATTTCGATCATATTGCCATATTTTGTACCTTTGTTCTGCGAACCTGATCCTAATAAAGGGACCATCAACCGCTAACCCCTGTTTTAGCAGGAAAATAGTCAGGGTCAGGAATACTTTCGATCTGTAAGCCTTCGGCGTTATACCTCTTGTTTTTCTTAAAATGACCTCAATAAATCCCGTCAGAAGTGTAATAGTTCGTCCGGTTTTTAAATTGATTTTTATATAACCTCATTAATATTCCACTGAATATTGTCCAGTACCACTTTTATTTCTTTTATCGTCGGTATGTTCATACCCTTGCGTTCAGGATCATGGGGAACCGCAAACAGGATCGATAACCCGAGAGTTGGGCAGATAAAACGATGCGGGCGGCTGAATTTCCCGTTGCAAAGATGAATATACGGCTTTTTGAGTTCACGTTTCAAAGTCATTGTCGTGCTGAAAGCTTCGGCAAGTTCTTCTTCGGTATTGAGCATGGTTACGATTTTCACAACGTCCGGACCGCGGTCCTCAAATGCACGCAAATGCTCAACGACTTGTTCAGTCGTCAGTGAACATGTCAGATGGCTTGACATTACAACATCAGCGCCCCTGCCATGGATCTCGTCAATAAGTTGTTTCTGTTTGTCTATGGCGCTTTGATCATATGTTATTTCCATCGGCGACGGATCGTACAGATCCCCCATCACATCAATCATAGAAGCTCCCATATCAGCAGCTGTCAATAACAATTTTTGACGTTCATCATCACCGGATTTTCCCCATTTGTCTGCACGATAATAATAGAACATGAACGGTAAATTCACCGAATGCATAATGCTTTTCAATGATCCGGAATTTCTGAATTCCGGCTTTAAGTTTGCAAGTGATATTGCTATGCCTTCAGCTCCGTCTGATTCCGAATTTTTGGCTGCCGTTATTAACTCCTGCGGTGTCTCATTAGCTAAGAGTGCGGTTATCACCGGATAGGTTTTGTTTAGGAATGAAAGTCTTGCCGTATTATCCCTGACTGAATCTTCACATAATTTTACCAGGCTGCTTTTTACCTCATCCATGGGAATCATATCGGACCGTCCGGGGATATCAGGATCAGGCATTGCCGGGGCAGGATTGCTAAAAAACCGGTTCATAAACAAACCATTGATCACGGTTGCTCCGGTGATGCCTGCACCTGCGCTGCTTTTAATAAAATGTCTTCGCTTCATGTTTATTCGGTTGGTATTTATTTACAGAATGGTAAAACTATTGGTTTCTACAAGTTTAGCAAATTTTTGAATGACTTTATTCTCAACAATATGCCATTTAATTCTGATTTAGGTGATTGATAAATAATTCTGTCCATTATCTCATCGAATTGAATTATCTGGTGATTCTATCAGGAAAAAGAAAAAATTAAAATTTTAGCAGATTAATCGTTCATTGCATTTTTAACTACGATCGTCCTTCGGGGTTGTTGCATGCGTCAGAGGGGTCAATAATCCGGAATGAGGGGTCAATTAATCCGGAACAAACAATATGTGAATGATAATCTACTATTCGATCACTATTTTATTCTTTTAAACAACCTTTTCCACCTGCATCCGTCTCCTCCTTTGGAAAACAAAATTACTACGGCTTTCCCAATAATATTTACATCAGGAACAAAACCCCAATATCTTGAGTCTTCTGAATGATAGAAATTTTCACCAACCATGAAATAGTAATTATATTTAAACGCATATCTGTCAATCCTTTTGTTATTTGCCATCAAAACACTATCCTTAACGCGTTGTGCGGTTAAGATGCCAACGCATATTTTAAGTGATTTAATGGTTTATTGTTCTTTGAATTAATGTATTGCAAGAGAG
>JAFGQO010000040.1 GCA_016935615.1 Bacteroidales bacterium | reverse complement strand
TTTTAAGTGACATTATTTTTTGGATTATTCAGTAAAAAATTAAATAAGTTTTTATTTTGAAGATATCAAGTATTTTTTATTGAGAATTCTCCACCGTATTTAACAAAGAATTAACAGCTTATGTTTACTATTAAAAATCAGGATAATAAATAACAGTGTAAACAATACCTGGGTAATGAACTATTTACCACGCAGTAATACATAAAAACTGTATATTTGTGCAATGACTATACCAAAACAATTATGAAAATTGCAATTGCCAGTGATCATGCGGGATTTGAGATGAAACAACAACTTATGGAAGTATTAAAAAGTAAAGGGCATACACTAAAAGATTTTGGTTCTTATACAAAGGAAAGTTCTGATTATCCGGATTATGCCCATCCTTTAGCTCAGGCAATTGAAAATAAGGAATATGATATTGGAATTTCTTTGTGCGGTAGTGGAAATGGAATAAATATAACAGCAAACAAATATGCCGGTATAAGATCAGCTATTTGCTGGAATGTCGAAATTGCAGAATTGGCCAGAAAACACAATGATGCTAATATTTGTGCTTTACCTGCAAGATTTTTGGATGAAAAACAGGCTGAAGAAATTGTGGATGTATTTTTAACTACCGGTTTTGAAGGAGGAAGACATCAAAGAAGAATAGATAAAATACCCATAAAATAAGTGATGTTCCCTTTCCATTTTCAGGGAATATACTTCCTTCAAAAGAAACAAGAAATAAGTTCTATCAGAAGCCATACGCGTGAATATAAAAAATCAGATATTAATATGGTCTTACAGTTCTTTTTTTAAACAGAGTATACAGTAGTATACCGGCAGTCATTCCCAAGATGTCGGCAATAAAATCAAACCAGCTACCATTTCTTTCGGTAATAAAGAAAACCTGTATCAATTCTGACAAAGCTGCATATACAATTACTGCCAAAAAAATAACCATTTGATTTTTCAATGGAATGGACCTTTTTGTATAACCGAAATCAAATAAAAATAAGAATTGCAGGAAAAGAAAAATAACAAAATGTATAACCTTATCAATATGATAAATTTGGAGGATATTTCCGGCGGGTAGATTTTCACCCGGAGTAAAGAGAGCAAAGGCACTCAATAAAAACCAAATTGTTGTTTTCCAATACTTGTAAAAAAAAACTTTCAAGTGTTCATATTTTGCCGAAGAGAAGAATCGTATCCTATTTTTCAAGTATTAATAAACTCCTGTTATTTAGATATTGTTTTAATGAGGGTTCTGATCTTGTTGATTTAATATTTACAGCAAGGGTATTGTCAAAACCACCATATGCAATATAATGAAAAGCCTGACTTAAACTTTGTTCTGTTTCATCACCCCAATCACTGGTTAAACCGTCCTCAGCATAGCAATCGGGCATTAATCCACCGAAATAATCTCCATAACCTTCAGCGTTTAATAATTGAGTGGTTATCGGGAACAAAGCCCAATCCTGAAATACAAATCCATACATACCCACCGGCTTTCCATGAGTGGGAGAACCAATTATAAACACATCCATATAAGGTTCCAGGCAGTTGATAACCAATTCACTGGCAGAAGCAGATGCATTCGTTGTAATAAAAAACACCCGGTTCAGATCAAGATTTAACTCATTTTCTGAAAAATACAAAGTTGTATCTAACTCAGGACCAACTATTTCATTATGAACTGAAGTATAAAAAATTTCACCGGCGGTCTCAGCCGGCATTATTATTTCACATAATTCTTGTGCTAAACTGACATAGCCGCCACCGTTATATCTAAGGTCAACAATTAATTCGGTGATGTTACTGGCCTGAAAATATGGTATTACTTCTTCAAGTTCTTCTTGGCTGTATCCAAGAAAGCTATCGTATACAATATAGCCTGTTTTATGCCCGGCAACAGTATATATAGTATCAAAAAGTACCGCGTTTTGAGTGATGGTTGATTTATCAAGAGTAATTGTTTTCAGTGTTCCTGTATTATCATAAATATCGAAGGTGAATGTGGCAGGATCATAATCGAAAAATGATTCATAATCATTAAATGATGTTGGAGGTATCCCATTGATTGTATTGATTATATTGCCTCGGCGGATCCCCAGATCATAAGCTTCAGAGTTTTCATAAACCAGAGGAACACGAAGGTTTCCATCCGCATCAAATTTTAACAGGAAACCAAAACCGAAATATTCACCTTCTTCAAATAATGATTGTATTGCATCCAGTTTATCAATGAAACTCCAATGATCAAGAGGTTTATACATTAAATCATCAAGCAGGTCCTGAGGAGTACTGTACTGGAATATATCAAGATCAGGCACTTTATCATTCCAAAGGTACCAGTATTTCATTACTTCATCAACGAATATATATACACTGTCTTCGTTGCTGTCCTCAGGGGAGCTGTCTTCCTTTTTATCTGTACAACCAAACAAAAAAGAAACGATTACGAATATGAATAAAGGAAATGAATAAAAGCGGCGCATTTTCATTTTTTAGTTATTATTACAACATGAATTGTACGTAAAATGACTTATTTCGATACATAATTACAAAACATTTCTATTTATTCCATCAGCTAAGTCCAAAGAAATAATTCATTTATATGAAAGTAATTGCTTTTTCTGCTTTATGCATTGATTATTACCCTGAACAGGGAGTGAGCAAACCGGGAGGTAACAGCCTGAATTTTGCCATTAATGCAAAAAAAATACATCCTGAAGAAGTTGCTGTTGCCGGTTTTGTTGGTGATGATATCGGGGGCAGGCAAATCATAGAATTGCTTAAAAAAAATGAGATCACCACGAAACTTCTTTATATTAAAAAAGGGGAAACTGCCTCTAATAAACTCTACAATACCCCAGACGGAGAAAGGTATTCAAACCCCGGAGAATGGCAAGATGGGGTGTTTAATGCCTATGATTTTTCCGGGAACGATTATTTAAGCATTTTAACGTATGATGTAATAGCAATTCCATATACGGATAAGAAACTTGGAACATTGATACAGAAGAATACTGGAGATAGTAAAATAGTGGTTGATTTTCTTCACTTCGATGATGATCAGATTCTCTCGAAATTTCTTCCGGATATTGAAATTGCTTTTGTTAGTACACAGAAAAAAAATCTGGAAAAACTTGAACAGATTTCTAATGAGAATAAAAAAATGGTTGTAGCCCTGCTTGGCGCTGAAGGAAGTGCTGTTTTCTATCGCAACAGGAAGTATTTTCAACCTGCTATTGAAGTTGATGAAGTTGTAGATACCACAGGATGTGGAGACGCTTACCAGGCTGCTTTTTGTATAACATATTTTACCGGACAGAACATCAGAGAAGCAATGTTTGAGGGTGCGGTCAGGGCATCGGAAGTCTTAAAGAAATTTGGTGGAGCAGGGTAGAAATTAAGATCTTTCCCATTTTGTCCCTTCTTTTGTATCATTAAGCGTAATACCGATTTCAGAAAGCCGTTTACGAATCATGTCAGAAGATTCAAAATCCTTTTTACCCCGTGCATGCAGTCTTAATTCGATGATCAATTGAATCAATTTATCTTCCTCATCAGATTTTTGTTCAGTCCATTCTTCTTTTAATCCTAAAATATCCGCAGTAAAGGTGTTCATGAAATGAGTAAAAATTTTCAGATCCTTGGCAGCAAGTGTTTCTTTTCCTTCATTCAAAAGATTGATTAATTTAACACCTTCGAACAATTGTGCGATTGCTATCGAAGTATTCAAATCGTCATTCAATGCCTGAAAACACTTTTCGATAATATCATTAACATCAATTGAAGAAGAGCTTGCAGGTTTTATTTCTTCCATAATTTCCAGGGTCTTCATTAACCTGATCATTCCCTTTTCTGAAGCCTGAAGTGCTTCATTTGAAAAATCGAGTGTGCTTCGGTAGTGAGACTGAAGAATAAAAAAACGGATATTCATCGGGCTGTAAGCCCGTGTAAGTTTTTTGTGAGTACCGGAGAATAATTCATGCAATGTGATAAAATTGTTTAATGACCGGGCCATTTTTTGTCCATCGATTGTAATCATGTTATTATGCATCCAGTATCTTACATGTTCATGACCATTCGCAGCAACAGATTGTGCAATTTCACATTCATGGTGAGGGAATAGCAGGTCTATGCCGCCACCGTGAATGTCGAAAGTTTCACCAAGATATTTGGTTCCCATAGCAGAACACTCCAGATGCCACCCGGGAAAACCTTGGCTCCATTCAGACGGCCATTGCATAATATGATCAGGAGTTGCCTTTTTCCAAAGCGCAAAATCCAATGGATTTTTTTTATCAGATTGTCCGTTCAGTTCACGTGTATTTGCCAGCATATCTTCGATTTTACGGCCTGAAAGCCTGCCGTAATTGTATTTCTTATTGTATGCTTCGATATCGAAATATACAGATCCGTTTACTTCATAGGCAAAACCGTTGGCAAGTATATTTTTAATCATTTGTTGTTGCTCAATAATATGACCTGAAGCCTGAGGTTCGAGGCTGGGAGGCAAAGTATTGAGTTTTTCTAACACATGTTGAAATTCAAGTCTGTATTTCTGGACTATTTCCATTGGCTCAACCTGTTCCAACCGGGCTTTTTTTTCAATCCTATCCTCCCCTTCACCGCTGATTTCATCTTCCAGATGGCCTACGTCCGTAATATTTCTGACATAGCGTACCTTATAACCTAAATACATCAAATACCTGAATAATACGTCAAAAGTAATGGCCATTCTGACATGGCCCAGATGAGGCTCACTATATACTGTCGGACCACAAACATAAAGTCCGACGAAAGGTGAATTCAAAGGAATAAACTGTTCTTTTTGTCGTGAAAGGCTATTGTATATATTAAGTTTATGATTCAAAGGCTATTGTATATATTAAGTTTATGATTCATCAGTACTAATCAATTCATAACCTGGCAAAGGTAAAAATTATTCCAGCAGTTAAATTTTCAATTGTTGCATTTCAATCTGCCAAGATAAAAAGAAATAAACAATATGATAATCGAAAAATCATCTCAGATTGTCTGTATTGAATTGGGCCAAGGCAGCCTCATAACCTATTTCAAAGATCGACTTTGCTTTTTTCAGGTCAAGAAGACCATAATCTTTAAGTTTCTCAGGTTCAATAAATACATCAACTTCTTGTTTCTTGCTATTGATTTCGGAAGCAACAGAAAGATGAAAAGCTCTTTCGACCACCTGTATCGGGTTATTGATTTTGGTTTGTTCTCCAAGGGGATTTGTATGAACTGCTATTATTCTTTTGCATTTGTTTTTCAGAGGTTCTATAGGCAAATTATCCATAATACCACCGTCAATATAAGGAATACCGTCTATTTTAGTAGTTTCGAATAAAAGAGGTATGCTCGAGGAAGCCAATAACAAATCAACAAGAAGACCTTTATCAAAATAAGTAATCGCTCCTTTTTGAAAATTCGTTGCTGCAACAACAAGAGGGATCTTTAAATCTTCAATATTTTTTGTGCGCAGAGTATTGGACAATAACTTTTTTAAGCCTGTAACATTGAAAAATCCTGAACGCGGAAATGAAAACCGCATGAATTCAAACAACTTCTTATTGGAGAAGATATTCAATATTTCCTTTGGAGAAAATCCATCAGCATAGAAAGCACCTGCCAATGCTCCTGCACTTGTTCCACTGATCATCCCGATTTTGATTTTCTTTTCTTCTATCGCCTGCAATACACCCAAATGAGCTATACCCCGAACGGCTCCGCCACTTAATGCGATGCCTGTTTTGTATTTTTTACCAAAAATTCTCATTACCTTATACTATTATAATAAAACCAAATGCAATGTATCTTGTTTTATAGTAAATATATACAATTATGAAACCCAGAATCGCTTTTTTTGATACCAAACCATACGATAAAGAAAGTTTTACTGAAATAAATAGTAAATACAAATATGAATTGAAATTTTTCAGATACCATCTTACTCCTGACAATGTTGTTCTGGCGCAGAATGCAGATATAATCGTTATTTTTGTTAATGATACAATCAATTCCTTAATGATTGATAAGCTTGTTTCTTTCGGAGTAAAACTTATTGCATTAAGATGTGCAGGATTTAATAATATTGATTTAAAAGCTGCAAAAGGCAAAATAAGGGTTGTGCGGGTTCCCGCATATTCTCCAAATGCTGTTGCTGAACATACAATAGCCCTTATGATGACTCTGAATAGAAAGATCCACCGTGCATATTACAGGACCCGTGACGCCAATTTTTCTTTGCATGGTTTAATGGGATTTGATATGCTTAATAAAACAGCAGGTGTAATTGGAACAGGTAAGATCGGGAAAGCCCTCATCCGTATTTTATCAGGGTTTGGGATGAAAGTAATTGCATATGATCCCTATCCAGATTGTGATTATGCAAACAAGATCGGATATGAATATGTTGAATTAAATACTTTGTTCAATGATTCAGACATTATCTCACTGAATTGTCCTCTGACAAAAGAAACAAAATTCCTTATTAATAAAAACACCATTGAACTGATGAAGAAAGGGGTAATGCTGATCAATACAGGGAGAGGGAAACTGATCAAAACGTTTGACCTTATACAAGCTCTGAAATCAGGTAAAATAGGCTCTGCCGGATTGGATGTTTACGAAGAAGAAAGTGAATACTTCTTTGAAGATCATTCGGACCTTGTGCTGACTGATGACATATTGGCCCGCCTCTTAACATTTAATAATGTAATTATTACATCACACCAGGGATTTTTCACAAAGGAAGCCATGGATAATATTGCGAAAACGACCATGCAGAATATTCATGATTTTATTTCAGGCAGGGAATTGATAAATGAAGTATGCGCATGATCCTATTTATGAAATTTTAGATTATTGTTCTGTCCCCCAACTTTTTGGAAAGGCGTTTTCTCAGATCATTCAGCACAATCAGTTTTTGCTGAAGAAGGGTTAAGCTTTCAAAATCCGAATTGTTTTGCGCCTGAAGGATTTCCTGCTGAGTTTTTTTAATCAGATGGATTACTTTTTTGTTTTTAAAAGCCATAACAATTTCCGGAACGATTTCTTTTAATTTCATTCCTTCATCCTGGTGCAGTACTTCCTTTTTTCGCCATATTGTGCTAAGTTCATAATTGTCAGTTGTGAGATCTACTGCAACTTTACATATATCAGGGTTTTCATTGTGAGTATATTGCTGAAGTGAAAATGCTTCCTGAGAATTATACTTTCTTAAAAATTCAGCGTAAATCAATTTGTATACGGGATGGTGGAATTCAAGCTCGTCATTTTTTAATTCCCGGACAACATAATCAAGAACTGATTGCGTGTCATTTTCCCAACGTAATTCTGAATTGGCAAACCGTAACAATATTCTTATCAGGTCTTTCTCGTGAGGGAATTCGTTATCGATTTTTAATTCCGGCTGAGACTTTGTTTTGTTGGGAGGAGTATAATCGGAATTATAATAAGACCTTTTGGATTGTTCATACGCCTTGTTTCTTCTGATCTTAAATGTTTCATTGTAAAGGATGCCTTCGTCAATCTCGAGTATCTTGCTGCATTCACGAATATATACTGATCGTACAATATTATCGGGGATTACAGCAATGGAGCGAACAACATCTGTTATCAAAGTAGCTTTTTTTACCGGATCAGACTCCGCATCTTTCAGAAGGAGGCGGGTTTTAAACTTTATAAAATCAGATTCGTTATCTGCTATGAAATTCAGGAATTCTTCATTGCTGTGTGATCGGGAAAATGAATCCGGGTCTTCTCCTTCAGGCAGCAATAAAATTTTAACATTCAAGCCTTCCTCCAGAATAAGGTCAACTCCTCTCAAAGAGGCCTTTATTCCGGCTTCATCGCCATCGTACAACAATGTAATGTTCTTTGTAAAACGTTTGATCAGGCGAACCTGCTCCTGCGTGAGAGCGGTTCCCGAAGAAGAAACAACATTCTGAATTCCTTCCTGATGCAGACTGATAACATCGGTATACCCTTCAACAAGAAAACATTTGTCATGTTTAATAATTTCATTTCTGGCGAAATACAGGCCATACAATACATAGCTTTTGTGGTATATCTCAGATTCGGGCGAGTTTAAATATTTTGCGGTTTTTTCATCTTTTTTAAGGATTCTTCCGCCAAAGCCAATGACCTGTCCGGATAGACTGTATATAGGGAAAATAATTCTTCCTGCAAAACGATCAAACTGATAATCTCCCTTGTCAATGGATAAACCCGTTTTTGTAAGGTATTCCAGTTTGTACCCTTTTTGAATTGCCAACTTAGTAAATGCATCCCGCTGTTCTAATGAATATCCGAGTTGAAATTTCTCGATGGTATTTTCACGAAAGCCTCTTTCTTTGAAATAGGCAAGCCCGATTGCTTTGCCTTCTTCCCGGTGAAATAACCATTCTTTGAATTGTTTTAATGCAAATTCAGAAACTGATAATAAGCTTTCGCGTTCATTGATATCCTTTTTTTCTTCTTCACTAAGATCTTTTTCAACAATTTCTATGTTGTATTTTCCGGCCAGGTACTTTAATGCTTCCGGATAGGAATATTTTTCATGCTCCATAAGAAAGCTCACAACATTTCCTCCTTTGCCGGAACTAAAACACTTAAAGATCCCTTTTGCCGGGCTTACAAAAAAAGAAGGTGTTTTCTCATCGGTAAACGGGCTTAATCCTTTGAAATTTGCACCGGCTTTTTTCAATTTCACAAAATCACCGATTACTTCGACTATGTCGGCTGCAGCAAAAATTCTATCAATTGTAGACTGGTCAATCATGGGGCGGAGATCAACTGTAAATGACGGCTTGTAAAAGTACGATTTTTTAACCATACTAAAGACCGGTGAGTAGTGATAGTTCATTGATTTGTGTATTTTTGTTTACAAGCTCAATACATTTGTTTTAATGAAAAAACTGGTTGTTCTTACAGGATCAGGCATAAGCGCCGAAAGCGGGTTAAAAACATTTCGTGATTCAGGGGGTTTGTGGGAGAATTATGATGTGATGCAGGTTGCCAGTTATGATGGCTGGCTAATGGACAGGGAGCTTGTTCTGAAGTTTTATAATGAACGACGAGCTCAATTGAAAGAAGCAAAACCCAACGCAGGACATATGGGATTGGTTGAACTTGAAGAGTATTATGATGTCTATATAATCACTCAGAATATTGATAATCTGCATGAACGTGCCGGAAGCAGAAATGTTTTGCATTTGCATGGTGAACTTACCAAAGCACGAAGCACAGGAGATGAATCACTGGTCTATGATATAGGTTATAATAGTATTACCATTGGTGACAATTGTGAAAAAGGGTATCAGCTCCGGCCACATATTGTTTGGTTTGGAGAACCTGTTCCGGCTATAGAAGAAGCTGCACGAATTGTAAGTACTGCGGATATTCTGGCGGTTATCGGGACCTCTCTGGTGGTATATCCTGCCGCTGGCCTGATCGATTTTACTCAGAATGATATTCCGTTGTATTTGATTGATCCAAAAGAGATAAAAGCTCCTTCATACAGAAAGGTTGATTTTATCAAAGAAAAGGCAAGTGTCGGAGTGAGGATCTTAAAAGAAAAATTAACCGGAAGCAAATAATTATTAAAAACATGGAGGGTACTTGCCTGTCCCGTTCACAAGCCGAAGGAGGGCAGACAGGAACAAGATTTTTAAAGTAAAATATGAACTGATGAAAAAACTGCTTGTTTTATTGCTAATCCTGATATCCGTAAGCATAAATGCCCAAAGGTTTCAGGGAGGATTGATGGGAGGATTCAATGTCAGTCAGATTGACGGAGATAACTGGGCGGGTTATAATAAAGCAGGTTTGGTTGGCGGGGCTTATGTTTTTACCGATTTTACCGAGAGATGGGGAGCTCAGCTGGAAATACGGTATACTTCAAAGGGATCAGCAACACCAAAAAGTTATTATCCAAAAATAAAATTTCGTTTGCAATACATAGAAATCCCTTTATTGGCCAAATTTGAAGTTATCAACAACCTTGATTTGCAGGCCGGAGCTTCTTTTGGTTATCTTTTCAGTGCAGCGAGAAATGATGGAGACGGATATGTAAAATTCGAAGAAGTACCGAACAGAATGGAGATAGCTATCTGTACTGGCCTGAACTATTCATTTTTCGAAAGATTTGATGTAAATCTGAGATATTCTTATTCTGTATTTCCGGTATTTTCGAAATATACGGGAGCAACATATGGCACGGGAGCCTGGTATAATAATGTCATTACCTTTGGTATTTATTTCAGGATAGGATAATTCTTTATCCGAAGAAGAAATAAGTAAGAAGAATAGCTGCAACAATGGCAGTCAGATCGGCAATTAACCCACAGGTTACAGTGTATCTTGTTCTGCTGATCCCAACGGCACCATAATAAACTGCAATTGTATAGAAGGTTGTTTCCGTTGATCCCTGGACTATTGAAACCAACCTTCCCACAAAACTATCAGGGCCGAAATTGGGGTTATTGAAAACTTCGAGCATCATTCCCCGGGCACCACTGCCACTCAGAGGTTTCATAAAAGCAGTAGGTAATCCGTCAACAAAACGAGTATCAAATCCAAGCAGGGCAAAAAACCAGGCAATCCCGTCAGTTATGAAATCCAATGCACCTGATGCCCTGAAGACCCCGATAGCAAAGAGCATTGCAACAAGGTAGGGGATGACTGTGATCGCTACCTGAAAGCCATCTTTTGCTCCTTCAATGAAAGTTTCATAGATATTGATCTTCTTTTTCAGACCTGCAAAAAGAAAAAAAACAATAAATCCGAATAATATAAAGTTACCTGTAAAGACTGTAACAAATTGCATTTGTTGCTGAGGCAATGTACTTAAAAAGGCAAATAATCCGCCAATCAATAAACTCAAACCGGTCAGGTAAGCAAGTATAATTTTATTGAAGAGGTTAATTCGTTGTACTATAGATACTGCAATTAGTCCTGCAATAGTTGAAAAAAAAGTTGTTAGCAGTAAGGGGAGAAATATTTCGGCAGGGCTTTGTGCATTTGCCGCGGCGCGATATCCAAGTATACTGATAGGAACAAGAGTCAACCCTGAGGTGTTTAAAACAAGGAACATAATCTGGGCATCAGAAGCCGATTCTTTTTTCGGATTGATTTCCTGAAGGTCTTTCATGGCTTTAAGCCCTAAAGGAGTTGCTGCATTATCAAGCCCCAGCATATTGGCACAGAAATTCATCATCATAGAACCCATGGCAGGATGCTTATCAGGCACATCGGGGAAAATTTTTCTGAAAAAAGGAGCGAATAACCAGGCAATCATGTTCACTGCACCACCCTTTTCACCAATACGCATTATACCTAACCACAATGTCATGATACCAATAAGGTAAATGGAGAATGTTATACTGGCTTCTGCTGATGAGAATGTTGATCTGACCATTTCAGGAAAAACATCCCTGTCAGCCAGTGTGAATGTTGTCCAGAAAGAAATATCGAAACCCTGCTGAAGAAAATACAAAGTAGTTCGAACAATAGCTACAATAAGAGCCACTATAAAGAATCCTATCCAGATGTAATTGAGAACCATAGAGTAAAAATATAATTAAGCAAGAGCAAAATCAAGTTGTTTTTTGGACAGGTTTGTACGCAAGACAACGATTTTTACAGGGTCCCCCAATTGAAATTTATTTCCGGTCTGTCTGCCTGTAATACAATAGTTGTCTTCATCGTATTCATAGAAGTCATCCATCATGTCTCGCGTAGCCACCATTCCTTCACACTTATTTTCAATAATCTCAACAAAAATGCCGTATTCGGTAACTCCTGATATTATTCCTTCAAATTCCTTTCCTATTTTATCCTGCATAAATTCTACCTGTTTGTATTTTACAGATGCTCTTTCGGCTTCGACAGCTCTTTGCTCCATATCGGAAGAATGGCGACAACGGTTTTCATATTTCATTTTGCTCTTGGATGGATGTCCATTCATGTAATCATATAACATACGATGAACCATCATATCAGGATAACGGCGAATAGGAGAAGTGAAGTGCGTATAGTATTTGAATGCTAATCCGTAGTGTCCGATATTTGTTATTGAATAAACTGCCTTAGCCATCGATCTGACTGCCAAAGTCTCAATTATGTTTTGTTCGGGTTTTCCTTTAATTTCATTCAGAACAGAGTTGAGTGATTTTGAGATTTTGTTTGTTTCATTGAGCATGATATTATGGCCGAACTTTCTGACAAAACCTGCAAATTTTTGAAGTTTCTCCTGGTTTGGCGTATCATGAATTCTATATATGAAAGTTCTTTTTTCCTTTTTTTCCTTTTTGTTCCCTATAAAGTTTGCTACTCTTTTGTTGGCCAATAGCATAAATTCTTCCACAAGCTCGTTGGATAAACCGTGCTCCATGAACTTTATTCCAAGGGGCTTTCCATGTTCATCCAGATCAAACTTTACTTCTTCGCGTTCAAAAGAAATGGCACCTTTATTAAAGCGATCTTTTCTTAATTTTTGTGCCAGGTTGTTAAGGATTTGCAACTCATTTGCAAAATCCCCTGTACCTTTGTCAATCCTTTCCTGAGCTTCCCGATATGTAAAGCGACGATCGGAATAAATAACCGTTTTACCAAACCATTCGTCACGAAGATTCGCATCATTGTCCAATTCAAAAACAACCGAAAAACACAATTTTTCTTCTTTTGGGCGCAACGAACAAATATTGTTGGACAGACGTTCGGGAAGCATAGGGATGACACGATCGACGAGGTATACGGAGGTTGCACGCTCATAGGCTTCCGCATCAAGAAGACTCTTTGATGGGATATAATGCGTAACATCGGCAATATGTATTCCAACTTCCCAATTGCCATTGATAAGCTTTTTAACTGACAAAGCATCGTCAAAATCTTTGGCATCGTCAGGATCGATTGTGAAAGTTGTTGTTTTTCTGAAATCTTTTCGTTCTTTATAATCGGGATCGGTTATTCTGTCATTGATCTCATTGGCGGCTTTTTCAACCTCTTTGCTGAATTTGTAGGGCAATCCGAATTCAGCAAGTATGGCATGCATTTCGGTTTCGTTTTCTCCGGGGTCCCCTAATATTTCAACGATCTCACCAAAGGGATTTTTTGCTTTTTCCGGCCAGTCTGTTATTCTTACATATACCTTTTGTCCGTTTTGCGCATTTTGTAATTTATCAAGGGGGATAAAAATATCGAACGGCATCTGCCGGCTATCCGGTATACAGAATGCATACCTGTCTGATATTTCAATTGTGCCGACAAAATTAGTTCGTGCGCGTTCCAACACTTCAACAACTTCTCCTTCAGGATTTAATTTTTTCTTTCTTGCGAAAAGATAAACCTTAACCGTATCACCATTAAGTGCATGGTTTAAATTTTTTTGCGAAACGAAAACATCCTCTTCAATGGCATCTGTTACAACAAAGCCATAGCCTGCTGTGGTAATTTCAATTTTTCCAATGATATGTCCTCCTTTTGATTTTAGTTTAAACTTACCGGTATATACTTCTTCTATATAACCTTCTTCAAGCAATAAGGATAAGGACGATAGAATTAACTTTTTTTCTTCGGGATTTTTGATCAACAAATACCTGGCAATTTGTTTGTAGTTAAAAGTCTGGGAGGGATTATTGGCAAAAGCGCCTAATATATTGTTTTTCAGAGCGTTTACGTTCAGATTTCTTCTTTCTTTGTTCTTTTTTTTCTTTGTCATGTTTGTATAAAGTTCTTTCTGCAAAGTAAGAATAATATCAGAGCTTTTGCTAAAATTTAAAACAATCGGAATTTTAAGGGCATAAAATTTTGAGATAAGTTTCATTAAGACAATATGTTAAAGAATCCTATAATGGATGAAATACAAAGAATTTTGAAATTGTCAATGTTTTATTGTTATTTTTGCAGCCGGTTTACTTGTATTATCCTTTTTTACAGAAAAAATCAGTTCTTATAAAACAGGAATAATACAGATTGATATAAGCATTAAGAGCGGAAGATATTGATAGATTTTAAGTTATTAATGCAAAATATCTGGCGGTGAAAAAAAGAATTTGCTACATATTAACCAGCACTATCGTTTCTCCCGAACTTTATTAAAGAGATTTCTGATTCATTTGAATTAACAATTCAGATAAATAAATACTGCATGGACATTGACGGAAAACTGTTTAAAAAATTCCTTGAAAGACAAGAGTCACTTGAAAGGCATCATGCTGTGTTTGCGAAAGGCAAACAAGATGCAAAAGGAAAACTGACTGCAAGAGAAAGAATAGAATTGTTATTCGACCCGGGCACATTTAATGAGATAGATGCTTACTCAAGGACTGCATTTACTGATTCGAATTTTGGTAAAATCATTGATGCGTATGGTGACGGAGTAATCATTGGACATGGGAAAATAACAGGAAGAACAGCTTTTGTATATTCACAGGATTTTACGGTGATGGGGGGATCGTTGGGGTCAGTTCATGCTACTAAAATTGCCAAAATTCAGGATATGGCATTGAAAATGGGAGCTCCAATAATTGGTATTATTGATTCCGGAGGAGCAAGAATCCAGGAAGGAGTTGCCAGTTTAGCAGGTTATGCATCCATATTCAAAAGAAATGTAGAATCTTCAGGTGTTATTCCCCAGATATCTGTAATTATGGGACCTGCCGCAGGAGGCGCTGTTTATTCCCCCTCGATTACTGATTTTGTATTTATGACAAACAATACTAGCTATATGTTTGTAACCGGGCCCAATGTAGTAAAGGAAGTACTTAATGAAGATGTAAGTTTTGATGAATTGGGGGGGGCAATGGTTCATATGAAAAAAAGCGGTGTTGCTCAATTTGTTTATGAAGATGAAGAAAACACGCTTCTAGGTGTGAAAAAACTGCTTTCTTATATTCCGGCAAATAATCTTGAAAATCCGCCAAGAGTTGAAATGTGTGATAAGAATCTTGATCCTGAGCCAAAATTACGGGAAATTGTACCGGATGATACAAACAAACCATACGATGTGAAAGATATCATCAAATTGATAATGGATAAGGATAGCTTTTTCGAGATTGCTGAATACTTTGCACAAAGTGTAATTGTTGGATTTGGACGTCTTATGGGTCAAACAATAGGGATCCTGGCAAATCAGCCAAAGATTATGGCTGGTGTGCTGGATATTAATTCTTCCGTAAAAGGAGCAAGATTTATCCGGTTTTGCGATTGTTTCAATATCCCAATACTCACGCTTGAAGATGTACCGGGATTTTTGCCTGGGATAGACCAGGAACACAATGGAATAATCAGACACGGAGCCAAGCTTCTTTATGCGTATGCTGATGCAACTGTGCCAAAAATAACAGTGATTATAAGAAAATCATACGGAGGAGCATATTGTGTAATGAACAGCAAAAATCTTGGAGGAGACTTTAATTTTGCATGGCCAACGGCTGAAATTGCTGTAATGGGACCTGAAGGTGCAGTTTCTATATTGTATCGCAAAGAATTGCTTGAATCTGACGATCCTACCAAACTTAAAAAAGAACTTGCAATAAAATACAGAGATGAAATAGCTAATCCATATGTGGCTGATGAAAAAGGGTATATTGATGAAGTTATTGATCCTGCTATAACAAGGTCAAAGTTAGTTTTTGCTTTTGAAGCTTTAGAGAATAAACATATTAACAGTCCTGCAAGAAAACACGGGAATATTCCTCTCTAAAAATAAAATTTTTAATTATTAAGCAATTACCTGAAAGTGTTGGAAGAATATTTTTGTGTTCAATAAAAAATGTCATATTTGTGGTTGTAGCTGCAACTTGATTTAATAACTGCACTATGAAAATAAAGAGTCTCTTAATTGCAAACAGAGGAGAAATAACCATTCGAATTTGTCGTACGGCTAAGAAACTTGGGATCAAAACATATGGCATTAAAACTTCCAAGGAACCCAATGCATATTATCTGACTTTTCTTGATGAGGTTATTGATTTTAGTGATTCCCTGGAAGATATTCCGGAATTTCTTGATGTTGAACGTATTGTTTATGCAGCAAAAACACATAAAATAAATGCGATACATCCTGGATACGGCTTTTTAGCAGAAAGTCCGTATTTTGCTCAAAGATGTGAGGAAGAAGGAATTATTTTTATTGGACCTTCTCCGCAGTCAATTTATAAGATGGGCAATAAAACAATAGCAAAACAGATTGCAAATTCGCAAAAAGTTCCATTATTAAAGGGAAGTCACGGGAATTTGAGCAGTCCGAAAGAAGCCAGTGAAATTGCAGGGAAAATAGGGTATCCTGTAATTCTTAAAGCTGCAGCAGGTGGAGGTGGCAGAGGAATGCGTATTGTTGAAAAATCATCTCAGATAGAAAAAATGTATAAACTGGCTTCAACAGAAGCAGAGAAAGCATTCAATGACTCATCTGTTTTTATCGAAAAATATGTCCGAAATCCCAAACATATAGAATTTCAGATCATTGGCGACAAGCACGGTAACTTTATTCATCTTGGAGAAAGGGAATGTTCAGTTCAAAGAAAACACCAAAAATTAATTGAGGAATCTCCATCGCCTGCTTTGAATGAAAATCTCAGAAAATCAATGGGTGATGCAGCCATAAATATGGCTATGGCAACGAAGTATTATAGTGCAGGTACCGTTGAATTCCTTCTCGATGATGATAAAAATTTTTATTTCATGGAGATGAACACAAGGATACAGGTAGAACATTCTGTCTCGGAGGTAGTTACCGGATTAGATATTATTGAACTGCAAATAAAAATTGCACAGGACGAGGAGCTGGCAATAAAGCAAAAGGATATTAAGATGAAAGGCTGGGCAATTGAATGCAGAATAAATGCCGAAGATGTTCAGACCGGTTTTTCACCATATTTAGGGCTCATAGATAAAGTTCAATATCCAAGAAGTAAAAATATCAGAATAGATACAGGGATTACAGATTCATCCGTAGTTACTCCCTATTTTGATTCTATGATTGCGAAACTAATTGTACATGGAGAGAATAGAGAGAAAGCCATTAGTAATTCATTGAATGCATTGAATAAGTTTTGGATTAAAGGGATTAAAACAACCATTCCTTTCTGCAAATCTGTTTTAATGCATAAAAAATTTAAAAGCGGGGATTTTAATACATCATTTATTGAAAAAGAAATGAAATTATTGTATCATCAGGACAAGGACGATGAAATGCTTGCTGCTTACCTGGCAACTTTTGATTTTGCTGCAGCACTTGAAACCGATCGTACCACACACATTGATTTTGAACAAGGGAAAAATATAAGTCCCTGGGTTTTAAACAAGCGTCTAAGATCTCTTTAATCCTATCGTTATGAAACTTAAAAAAAGCAAAGAGGCAGATACGGAATATATTGCAGTTTCATCTCAGAACAAAAAGTATAAAATAATAAATCCGTTTAGCGAGAATATTAAAATCAACAGCAAAAAGGTAGATATTAAAATTCTTGATGACGAAAATGGATTTACCTATATTTTGTATAAGAGAAAAAAATATTTGGTTGAGATTGTTGAGAAATCCCAGAATAAATATACTGTTTTGATCAATGGAGTAAGTTATGCTTTTAGTATTGAAACACCGATCTCGTATAAAAGAAAGAAATATCTGGACAAAAATAAATTGAAAAGTAAAGTTGAATTTATTGGAGCCCCCATGCCGGGGAAAATTGTCGATATTTTAATAGATTCGGGGGCGAAAGTTAAGGAAGGAGAAGCAGTTCTGATACTTGAAGCAATGAAAATGCAAAATGAAATAATCGCTCCGGTTTCAGGTATCGTAAAAAAGATATTTGTACGTCGTGAAGATATTGTCAATAAGGAAGATATCCTGGTGGAAATAGAAAAACAGAAGAGTTAGACAGAAGATCAGATTTTCACAAGATTGTTTTTTATTGCAAAAACAACAAGGCTGATTGAATTTTTTGAATCGGTTTTAAAAAGCAAACTGGATCGGTGCCGCTCAACAGTTCTTTGGCTAATGAATAATTCTTCTGAGATCTGCAGATTAGAGTATCCCTTACAAATTAATTCCAACACTTCTTTTTCTCTTGGTGTCAGGTCAATAACTCCTTCTCCTGGTTTGTTCTTTATGAGTTTCAACAGCAATTCCTGAGAAAAATAATTCCCCCCGGCATGGACTTTTCTGATTGCGTCTGTGAGTTCATTATTATCAATATCTTTCAGGATAAAACCTTTTACTCCCAGATCAATCATCGTATTGTAGTATTCAACGTCGCTGTACATTGAAAGTACAAGCACATGAAGATCAGGACATATTTCAAGAGCTCTTTTGGTAGTTATCACTCCGTCCATATCAGGCATGTTAATGTCCATTAATGCAACATGAGGTGTAAGGTTTTTTAAAAAATCAAGAAATTGTCTTCCATTGGAAGCTTCTATCACTACTTCCATATCATCTTCATTTTCAATAATGAATTTTAATCCATTTCGAAACAGTTGATGATCATCAATAATAGCAACCTGGATTTTAGGATTATTGGCCATGATTGGTAGGGTAGATTTTAAATAACTGTTAATTTATAAATATACTACAAATTAATTGAAGCTCCTCGCCGTGCTCCGTTGCCTTCGGCAGGTAAACCGGCTGGCAGGGAAGCCAATGCACTCGCAGGATTCAACGATTAATTCATTGGTATGCTGATTTTACATTCAAAACCAATTGATTTTACAGGAAATTCGAATGTTCCGTCAAGAGATTTTACACGGCTGATTATATTTGATAATCCCATACCGTGTTGTTGCAGTTTGTATAACTGATTTGCGTCAAATCCTTTTCCATCATCGGAATAAATAAATAACAACCTTTGAGCTGTTTCGTTCAATGAAATATTGATCTTGCTTGCATTGGCATGTTTTAGCGTATTGTTTATTAGTTCTTTAAGAATCCTGTAATACGAGTTCTCAATTGTATTGGAATAACGTTCATTTAATAGATTGCTTTCGAAATGAACTTGTATAGAATCCGGCACTTTTTTAATAAATGTTTCAATTGCGGAAACAAGTCCGTAATTATTTAAAATATGCGGGCTCAAATCATTTGATACATCCTTGGTTGTTACAATAGCTTCTTTAATAACCTCATTCAATTGCTCTATAATGTATTTTCGTTTTTCTTCATCTTTTGTATTTTCAAATGAATTTACATACATTTTTATGCTTGATAATAAAGGGCCAAGATCATCATGCAAATTTTTTGCAAACCGATCTCTTTCCTGTTCTTCGGTTTTAATTACAGCATCAAGAATTTGCTTTTCCATTTGTTTTCTTTCAGAAATATCACGAAGAGTAATTATTATACCCTGAATAGAAGGGTGGCTCAACATATTTATAGCTACAGCTTCCAGGGGAATCCACCGGTCATTTGTATGCTGCATTTTTATTTCCATTGAAATGACTTTATTCTCATTGGAAAGAACGGATGCAAGTTTTTCATGAGCAATTTCAATGTCTTCAGGAGCCACTAAATCAAGAGCTTTTCTTCCAACAAGATATCCTTCTTTAAAGCCAAGAACATTTTTTGTAGAGGGAGTATCGTATAAAATTGTTGTATCATGATCAACAATCAATACAATGTCAGAAAGCTGCTGAACGATTGATCGGAATCTTTCTTCACTTCTTCGTAATGCATCCTCAACCCCTTTTTGATAAGTTATATCTCTTCCGATGCCTATAATTTCATGAACTTTTTGATTTTCATCCAAAACGGCCTTATCACTCCATGCTATCCATCGCCAGCCATGTTTTGTAAATGCCCGTTGCTCTATATAGCAGGTATAAGGAGGATTATACAAATTTTCCATCGCTTTCATTGTAGCTTTTTGATCATCTTCATGTACCAGAGGGATATATTTGTTACCAATCAATTCATCTTCAGATTTTCCAAAAAGATCACAATATGACGGACTAACAAAGACAAATTTGCCTTTTATATCCAGTTTCACTACCAGATCGGTTTGCCCGGTTACAAGTAGCCTGTATTTTTCTTCACTTTGAGATAATGCTTCTACTGATTCCTTTCTTTTAAGAGCATTTACAAAAGTCTGACCGATAATACGCAATAATACAATTTCATCATCCAACCATTTGCGTTCTGCTTTAATTAATGCCAAACCCATGAAACCAATCAATTCTTCCTGATATAGTAAGGGCACTTCAACAAGCGAATGAATTTTCTGATCTGCAAGCATAGATCTTAATAAGATTGCCTTATCGGGAATATCATTTAAATTTTCAATTTTAATAGGGTTATTGGATTTCATTTGTTTTGTGTGCCAGTCTGAAATCTTAAGATCTACATCTTTGAACTGCTTTTTATTAATAGTAATCTTATTGTTATTCCATAAATGAGTGATGCTTAATTTATTTGTCGCATAATCAAAAAGGGATAAGTATGCCACATCAGTTTTTGTGAAAGCACAAATTTCTTTAAAGGCTTTTTCAATATTATGATCAACTTCCTGTAAAGGGATATTAATAAATCGTGAGGAAATATCAAAAATAAGTTTCTCAAAGTCATACCGATAGTTAATATGCGCATCAGTTTTTTTCTTTTCATCAATGTCTTTTATAGCAGCAATGATTTTTTTCTTATCATTCAGAATTACAGGTTTCAGAGTAATATCAGTCCAAAAAGTGGATTTATCCAGTCTGCGTGATAGCCATTCAAATTGATGTTCCCCTTTTTCAATAGCTTTTTCAACATGTTTGTATATTTCTTCGGCTGTATATGGGGCTTTGCCCAGAGAAAATCTGTTTATATCTTTTGTAATGATACTTTTGTAATCGGTATTATACATTTGTAGTAAAGTATCATTTACATCTTCTATTTTTTTGTTTTCTATATTAAAAATTGCAATTGCATCTGTAGTGGAATTAAAAATTTCCCGGTAATTACGTTCACTCTCAACAATTGCTTTCTCAGCCTCTTTACGATCAGTGATATCAAGAAAACAACCCATGACAAGCTCTGATTTGGTCATCTCATTTTCAATAAGAACTGCCTGGTCATAGATCCAGATCTCCTGACCGTTTTTACATTTCCATCGATATTCAACTGAAATTGGCGTATTTGGCTCCATGGTCTTAAAAGAGCCTCCCACAAAACTATAATCTGTTTTATTGATTCGCGAAATCCACAGGTTGGGGGTCTTTTGAAAATCTTCCTGTTTGAAACCGGTCAAAGGCTCAATTTGAGCACTACACCAGTAAGTATTTTCACGTTTCCCTTTTTCATAGGAATAAAAAGCCATGGGAATTGACTGAAATAAAAGACGAACCTGTGCTTCACTATGTTGCAGTTTTAAAGTTCTTTCATTGACAATAGATTCAAGATGATTTTTATATTTTTCCAATTCAAGTTCAGCATTCTTTCTATCTGTTACATCAATATTTATTCTGCCGAATAACCTTTTTTGTTTTGTCAGTATAGGGAAAACACGGTATTGAATGTATTTGATTTTCCCATTGATCTCTTTTTCAAATTCATCAATGAATAATTCATTTGCCGGGTTGTGAACATAGTTCAACACAATTTTTTTTATTCTTGTCTTTTCTTTTTCTGTTTTTCTTGCGGTTGGCAGGTAATCATAATCAAACAGCCAGACAGGCTTGTTTAAATATTTTTCACGTGAAACCTCATAAATTATTGACATTGCATTGTTCCAGTCTATTATAATTCCCTCACTGTCAATAAGGCAAATACCCTCTGATGATTGCTCAACAAAACTCTTGAACAATTTTTCAGTAAGTTCTGTTGAATGTTCATTCTTTTTAGGCCAAATTCTTCTACCTTTCTTCATGAATTGCCTGGTTAGGAATTTAATAACGTAATGCCGGCGTTTCTATTTACAAACAACTATGTATCTATTCTAAAGGTATTAAATTTTTGTTCGACATTGCATATGAAATTCCTTTTGCCGGGAAAATGAAAACTTTTGCTGCAATGAAATTATAATGGATTCATTATGGCCGGATTTTATATACATTTCCCTTTTTGTCGAAAGCAATGTTTTTATTGCGATTTTCATTTTACCGTATCATTTAAAAACTTCACACATATAATTCGTGCACTTAAAAAGGAAATAAAAGAAAGACGCGAAGAGTTTTTAACTATGCAATTCAACAGCATATATTTCGGTGGCGGAACTCCTTCATTATTGCCTATTGATGAGCTGAACAATATTATTGAACTGATTCAGGATAACTATTCAATACATTCTAATGCTGAAATTACTCTTGAAGCAAATCCTGATGATTTATCAAAGGATTATTTATCGGCCCTATACAATGAAACGTTAATTAACCGGCTAAGTATAGGCATTCAGTCTTTTGACGATGGGATACTAAAACTCCTGAATCGCCAGCACAATTCAAAAATTGCGTATGATTCAGTTGGTAAGGCAAAAGAACAAGGATTTGAAAACATCAACATAGATTTAATTTATGGTATACCCGGCATGAGCGAAGACTTATGGATAAAAGATCTGGAAGCTTTCAGAACCTTAGATTTGCCTCATTTATCAGCATACCATCTGACAATTGAACCCAAAACAGTTTTCGGGTATTATTTAAGAAAAGGAAGAATTACACCTTTGAATGAGGAAGAAAGTCTCAGACAGTTTAATATATTATTGCAGTTTGCATATAAGAATGGCTATGAACATTACGAAATATCGAATTTTGCTAAACCGGAGTACCGGTCAAAGCACAATCTTATCTATTGGAACAGGGAACCCTATATTGGGATAGGACCTTCAGCTCATTCTTATACCATTCAACAAAGAAGATGGAATATTGCCAACAACATAAAATATTATCAATCATTAGACAATGATTCGCCGGATTATTTTGAATATGAAGACATAGACAAGAATACTTCGTATAATGAATATCTTCTCACATCTTTAAGAACAAAACAAGGGATTGAAATACCATACATGGAGAATCTTTTCGGTAAGGAATACGTATGGCTGTTTGAAACATCCGTTCGGAAATTTCTTGATCAGGGACTAGTAATTAAGAACGGAACAAGATATTGCCTTGATGACAAAGGCAAATTTATTTCAGATTATATACTGTCAGAATTAATGAAAGTGAATTAAAAAGGGGTTGTCTCAAAAGTTGAAAATTCGCCACTAAGACACTAAATTCACGAAATACTCACAAAGTTATATATAATTGAATATCAGAGTTTTGTGAATTCTTTGAGTCTTCGGGACTTCGT
>JAFGQO010000039.1 GCA_016935615.1 Bacteroidales bacterium | reverse complement strand
GTGACAAATATCATATTTCGGCCTTGCCTTCCGAAAGATGTTTTAGTAAGAATTAAGCACTTTGAACTGAAAAACTCAAAAGCATGTAAAGCAGTTTGTTTACATCAATTGATTTAAAACCACCGATACCTAAACTCCAGGATAATTCCCCGCAGCATAGCCAACAATACATACTGTAAGGCCACCTACAACAACTTCCTTATTCTCAGTGCCCCGGCAATCATTGGCAAAAAGGAAGTGAACAGATAAGAGCAATTTCAAGTGCATTACGGGAAATTTAGAACGAATATAAAATTTTAATACATTTACTTAATAAAGACTTATGAAGAACTTGTTTTTCATAACGTTGTTCCTGGCAATATACCCTTCAACTTTATCGGGTCAAAAAACCGATAATATTGATAGTCTTATTCATATAACAGATTTGCTGGCTAATGATACAGTCAAAGCTTTTAAATGGGCTGAACTGGCATATGATTTAAGGTACACGGATCCTGAAAAATCGCTATTGACCGCTGAAAAAAGCCTGAAACTTAGTCATAATCTAAATTATGATCAAGGGATTGCTGAGGCCAGCTCGGTTATTGGAATTTATTTTGTGAACCAAAGCAAATATGATACAGCACTCACATTTTTTGAAAGCTCTCTGAATATCTATCAAGCTCTTGAGAAAAAAGAAAATGAAGCCAAAACCTTACGAAACATAGGTGTTATATATTCTGAACGCAATATCAACGACAGAGCCCTGGAATACTATTTCATGGCATTGCCCATTTTTGAGAAAAATAAAGACAGCCTTGATCTGGCCATGACATTAAATAATATTGGATCTGTTTACCAGAATAAAAAAGAATTTAACATAGCTATATCTTATTTCAAAAACGCTTACAACATATTATTATCCATTGACAAAAGGGATTATCTGCTGACACCATTAAATAACATTGCCGCCAGCTATGCTGAAATATGTAAAACTGATAGCGCCAGAATTTTATTATCAGAAATACTTTTATTGAGTAAAAAGTTCAATGATTCTTATAGCATTGCTTATGCTTATAATAATTTAGGGTGGACCTACATGATAGACTCAAATTATACCATTGCTTTAGGATACCTCGATGAAAGCATGAAATATTCAAAGTTGCTTAACGCGAACAGATTAATTGCCCTAACACACGACTATATAGGCACGTGCTGGAAGTATTTAGGGAATGAGCCTAAGGCCGAGGAAAATTTTTTGGCTTCATATCAAATAGGTAAGGAGCATAATTTATTGAGTACAATTCGTAATTCCTCCTATGGGTTGTATGAAATCAATCAAAATAATGGCAATTATAAGCTGGCTTTGGATTATTATATTCAATACGACAGTGCTAAGAATAAAATATTAAATGAAGAAAATATCAGACACATCACGCAATTGGAAATGCAATCTGAATTTGACAAAAAACAGCTTGAACTAGAGAATAACCGATTGCGGGAAGAGATTATATACAAAACAAAAATCAAGAACCAGAAAATTGTCAGGGATTTCTCCATTGCCACCCTACTACTGATCTTAATCATTACTGTCATCATTTTCAAAAATTTCAGACTTTCCCAAAAGGCAAACCGGGAAAAAGAATCACTATTATCAAAAATTCAGATCCAGCAGGAATCTCTTACTGACAGCATTCAATATGCAAAACGCATACAAAGTTCAATGCTTCCGCCCGGTGATATCCTGGATTCATTGTTTGAAAACTTCATTCTTTTTAAGCCAAGAGATATTGTAAGTGGCGACTTTTACTGGTTTGGCAAACAAAACTCAAGTGTATTGGTATGCGCTGCAGATTGTACAGGCCATGGAGTACCCGGAGCGTTTATGAGTATGCTGGGAATTCGGTTTTTAAATGAAATTGTACTGGAAAAAGGCCTTATCCATCCCGCGAAAATATTGGATCAGCTACGGGAAAATGTAATTCATGCATTACAGCAAAAAGGAAAAGATACCGACACAAAAGACGGCATGGACATTTCCCTATGCAACATAGACAGAAAGAACCGGAAAATAAACTGGGCCGGAGCATACAATCCCTTAATACTCATAAGGAAAAAGGAATTGATCGAGTACAAACCGGACAAAATGCCTATTGGGATTCACGATAATATGGATTCTTTTTCCTGCACGGAGATACATTATGAGAAAGGTGATTGTATTTATTTGTTTTCAGATGGCTATTATGATCAGTTTGGTGGCGATGAATCCCGAAAGCTGATGCGCAAGCCATTCAAGGAAACTCTGACCAGGATATCTGAGTTCAGCATGAGCAACCAATGTAATATTCTGGATAACAACTTTGAAAACTGGAAAAAAGACCAGGAACAGGTGGATGACGTTCTGGTTATAGGTATTCGACTATAAATTCTAATCTCCGTCTTCCGGATAATCCCTGAAACTCTTATCATATTGGGTCATTGCTTTCAGGCTCATACCCATGCTGGAGAATCCACCGTCATGGAAGAGATTTTGCATTGTCACCTTCCTGGTAAGATCAGAGAATAAAGTCACACAAAAATCGGCACAATCGTCTGCCGTTGCATTTCCCAGCGGAGACATCCTGTCAGAAAAATCAATAAGCCTGTCTATTCCTTTTACACCGCTGCCCGCAGTAGTCATAGTCGGAGACTGAGAAATGGTATTCACCCGTATTTTTTTATCACGACCGTAGATGTATCCAAAACTGCGGGCTATAGACTCAAGCAAAGATTTTGCATCTGCCATGTCATTGTATCCATAAAGAGTTCTTTGGGCTGCCACATATGAAAGAGCAACAACTGATCCCCAATCGTTTATGGCGTCCAGTTTCCTGCATACATGAAGCACCTTATGGAAAGAAAGAGCTGAAATATCAAGTGTCTTTTGATAGTAGTCATAATTTAAACGATCATATGCAAAACCTTTTCTAACATTGGGAGACATCCCAATGGAATGAAGAATAAAATCTATTTTACCCCCGTATTTCTTCATCGTTTTCTTTATAAGAATTTCTAGTTCTGCCACATCGGTTGCATCCGCAGGTATAATTTCGGTGTTGCATTTTTTTGCCAGTTCGTTAAGTGTGCCAAAACGCAAAGCTACAGGTGTATTTGTCAAAACAAAATCAGCACCTTCCTCATATGCACGCTCTGCAACTTTCCAGGCAATTGACAGTTCATTCAGAGCGCCAAAAATAATTCCTTTTTTACCAGATAATAAATTATATGCCATGATCAGACCTTGTTTTTATTTTGCAGCCAGCAAAGATATTGCAAGTTGTAAAAAGTAAAAAGTTATTTAGAATAATTTTAAATTAATACGGGGGCAATCAATTCAATTTACTTATTGTTGATTCAGAAGAACTTTCGCATTTTCAATGGCAGCCCCGCTGACCGAATCACCACTTAACATTTTTGCAATTTCATTGAGTCTTTCCTCTTTATCCAAAAGTTTTATAAACGTTGCGGATTTAGCATTAACTAAAGATTTATAGACAAGATAGTGATGATCACCTTTACTTGCTACCTGAGGAAGATGAGTAATATTGATTACCTGCATATTGTCTGCCATTTGCTTGATCAGATTACCAACTTTATCGGCAATTTCTCCGGAAACACCACTGTCAATTTCATCAAAAATGATCGTTGGTAAACCAAAAGAATCTGAAATCAGGTATTTAATGGCAAGCATAACTCTTGATAGTTCGCCGCCAGAAGCAATTTTAGAAATGCTTTGGACCGGTATATTCTTATTTACAGAAAAAAGAAATTGAATCCGGTCTATACCTGCTCCGGTAAGTTCAGTGATTTCGTTCCGGATAGAAAACCGAATATTTTTCATACCCAGGTCCGTTAAAAGTGCAATGACCTTATTTTCAAATTCGCTGAAAATTTTTCTTCGTTTTTCTGACAGAATCTCTGCTTTTGTATTCACAAGGTTTTCTTTTTCTTCCAGTTCTTTTGATAATCTTCCCAACTCAAAATCGCCTGTTGAATATTTCTGAAGCTTTTTGTCTAAATCAATTCTAAGTTCGATAAGATTCAGTATGGATTCCGCTTTATGCTTTCTCAGTAATGAATAAAGCTGATCCATCCTATCGGTGACCATTTGTAACCTCTCTTCATCAAATTCAATTCTATCATCCTGTATCGTAATTTCACCTGCAATATCTCTAAGCTCAATATAAACTGAATCCATTCTTTCTGCTATTTCTTCCGCCTCGGGCAAATGTTCACTTATTCTTACAAGAGAATCTTTCATGCTTTTCAGGTTTTTTATTACTCCTGTTTCATCGTTTTCAAGAAGAGTTGTTGCTTCTGCAAGGCTTGATTTTATTTCTTCGGCATGATTCAATAATTTATATTCCGCTTCCAGCTCATTCAATTCATTCTCTTTCAGGTTTGCCTCTCTAAGTTCATTAAACTGGTGTGTAAGAAAATCAAGATCTGATTTATCAGAATGATATGATTCACGGGCATTATAATAATCCTGTTTTAATTGCTTATACTCTGCATATAACACCTTGTATTCCTCAAGAAGAGAAATTGTTCCTGCATAAGAATCAACAATTTGCAGTGTATAGGTTTCATTATTTAACAACAAATTCTGATGCTGAGAATGAATGTCAATTATATTCAAAGCAAGCTCCTGAAGAACATTAAGATTCACAGGAGTATCATTAACAAAAGCTCTGCTTTTACCACTATCGGAGATTTCCCTTCTAATAAGAATCTCATTTGAATAATCCAGGTCCTGATTAAGAAAGAAGTCTTCAAGATTGTGATCATTAACCTGAAACACAGCTTCAACAATACATTTTCTGTTTTTGTCTTTCAAAATTGAAGTATCTGCTCTTTTCCCCAGAAGCAAGCCGAGCGCGCCAATAAGTATTGATTTTCCTGCTCCTGTTTCACCCGTAATAATAGATAAACCCTTATGAAAATTAATTTCAAGTTTATCGATTAAAGCATAATTATCAATAAAAATTGAACTCAGCATGGGTCATAATTTATCAAAACAAAACTATGGATTTCTGATAAGTTGGTATGTTCATCACAAAGATTTAATATGAACATGTTATCAAACAAAGATGGTTGATTATTTCAACCCTTCATATTTCGACAAGTTGGCCGGATCAATTTTGACCATAATATTCAATACCCGACGTTTATCTTCAGCAGATGCCCTGGAGAATATCTGTGTAATCTCATCAGATTTTGATTGTATGACAACCTGGAAATAATGCATAAAAGGGTCAGGTTTTGAATTGTAGAATTTCTCCAGTTCAACAATTGATTCTTTAATTGTCATTCGCCCACCCTCAATGGTTTTGTCCATCATATCCAGTCCCAATCTGTGATACTTGTAATTAAACTCCCTTAAGGGTTCGTATTCCTGATCGAGGATATTATTTATTAACCAATACCTGTTTGTCCTTCCTCTGCTGTCAGAAGCCCTCCACCCTGCTTTACCGGATGATTGTGCATTGTTGACAATTCTTTCGGCTTTTTCAAAATACGGTGTACCTCCCTCCGTTGAAAAAGAATCATAATCCAGGCCGATAATTATGTATGCATAATATGCTAAAATTGAGGTGAGGTTAGAAATATAAGTGTTTTCAGAAAACTCAAGGGGATCATGTTCCATATAATCAAATGCAATATCATTATCAACATAATTCAGCATCACTGTATTGTAAGATGATGCATACACAGGTCTCCGCGATTGTATGTTCAGTGTAGCCACATAGGATCCGGTACTTTTTTCTTCTGTAATATTGAATAGAAAATTACATTCTATCCGTTCGTTTATTTCGAATACATTGTTAGTCCATATAGTATTGTTCATAAAATCTGAAAGCGCTTTCTGCAGGGTTATGAATACTTGCTTGTTTGTTCCCTGGATTTTTGAGGTATTGACAGAAATATTACAATTGAGCTCCTGAGAATACCCCTTGCAAATTATAAGAAGAAGATATATTAATGTGCAATACCTGAAGTATTTCATTTTACTGAATTGTTTCATTTACCAGTTTCAAAATATCGAAAGCAACCTCGTCTTTAGTCTTTAACCCGAATTTATAGATATTATTGTATTTGTCAATAACAGTAATTTTATTGGTGTCATATCCAAAACCTGCTCCTTCATCCTGCAAAGAATTCAGTACAATTAAATCCAAGTTCTTCTTCACAAGTTTTTTCTTCGCATTTTTTGTCTCATCTTCTGTTTCAAGGGCAAAGCCAATCGTAAACTGATCTCTCTTTACTTTACCCAATTCAAATGCTATATCAACCGTTGGAACCAAATTGATATCTATTTTTTTTGATTTGCTTTTTATTTTTTGAGAAGATACACGGGCTGGTTTATAATCAGCAACAGCTGCAGAAAATACAGCGATATCAACATTTTTAAATATTTTTTTTGACAGGTTGAACATTTCATCGGATGTTTGAACCCGGTAGGAATGAGCAACCAAGGAAGGTACTGAAAGATTAGTCGGACCGCTTACCAGAAAGACCTCACAACCGGTTTGCGCAAATGCTTCAGCAACTGAATATCCCATTTTGCCGGTCGAATGATTGCTTATATAACGTACAGGATCGAAAGGTTCATATGTCGGACCAGCTGTAACAAGAACTTTTTTCACAGATAGTCTATTTATTTCGTTTTTTTTTTCGGCTAATTTTCCGTTAAAAAAGCCCTCCAGTACTTTAACAATTTCTTCAGGTTCCTCCATTCGTCCTTTGCCTTCAAGTCCACTTGCCAGTTCCCCTGATGCAGGTTCAATAATTGTATTTCCCCTGTCTTTCAGTTTCTGAATATTTTCGCGGGTAGTGATATGATTCAGCATATTAAGGTCCATTGCCGGTACAACAAACACCTTGCATTTTGCTGATAAATATGTTGTAAGAAGCAAATTATCGGCTATTCCATGGGTTAGCTTTGCGATTGAATTGGCTGTTGCAGGAGCGATCAGAAAGGCATCGGCCCAATTGCCAAGGTCAACATGGCTGTTCCAGTCTCCATTTTCAGGATTAAAAAAATCAGTAAGAACCGGGGTTTTGGATAGAGTTGCCAAAGTCAGTGGTGTAATGAATTCTTTCGCCGTTTCTGTCATTATAACTCTGACTTTTGCACCCCTTTTAACAAGCAATCTTATAAGAAAAGCAGCCTTATAGGCTGCGATACTACCGGTTACACCGATCAATATTTTTTTCCCTTTTAACATGGGGGTATTATCATTTTATTCTTCCGGATTGCGAACATAGATCTGATCGTTCTCAAATTCATCCAGAGCGATAAGCGATGCTTTCGGCATACGCTCATAAAAACGGGATATTTCTATTTGTTCCCTGTTTTCAAATACTTCTTCCAGATTGTCTGAATAACTTGCAAATTCTTCAAGTTTGCTGTTCAGCTCTTCTTTGATCTCCATACTAATCTGGTTTGCCCTCTTTGAAGCAATCACAACAGCTTTGTATATATTCCCCACTCTGTCCTCAAAATCTGTTGTGTTCCTTGTCATAGTAGTTACAGGGGCTTTTGATTTCTTATAATCCATAGTATATTAATTAATTTTGTATTGATTCATTCACTGTATCAAGATCATCACCAAGAAAATCTATCGCATTGTTATAAAATCGCTTGGCTTCCTTAATGTATTTACTGTCCGGGAATTCGGATGCAAATGAATAGTATTCATCAATTGTATCCTGATATCTTTCCTTTTGTTTTGATTTTACACTTTTAAAAGCAAGCATATAACTTGACTTCACCAGCATAAACATAATTTCTTCCCTGTATTTGGTATCCGGAAATTTAAACAGGCTATTGTTCAGAGCAACAAGTGATGCCTTGTAATCTTCCAGATCAAAATACAATTTTGCTGACATGTAGGATTTTTCAACCAATTTGTTTCTTAATTCATTAAGATAGTCTTCCACCTGTTTTGTTTTTTCACTATCCGGGTATTTAATCAGATAAAGCTGAAATGCCTGAATTGCCTGCACCGTATTTGTCTGATCAAGACTCGGTCGGGGCGATTGCATATAATAACAATAGGCTCCCATAAATTCAGCATTTTCAACAAAAGGACTTGCACCGTATGTACGTGTGAACATTCTGAAATAATGTCCTGACAGTATATAATCATGCTGATTGTAATAGCTCATAGCCTGATAATAATAAACGGTATCAGCCTGGGCGGTACCTCTCAGAACAGGAGCTATCTGGTCAAATAGTGCCGCTGCTCGGGAATAATTCTCTTTATTATAATACCTGAGAGCTTCCGAATATTTAAGTTTATAATCAGAACTTTTAAGTACTCTTTCGTATCCACTGCAGCCAACAAGAAAAATAAAAACGATCCCGGTAATATAAAATTTTTGGTAATCCTTCATCCCTGTGCAAAATATCGCGCAAATTTACAATATTTTACATGAAACAAAAATGTATTTTACATGCAGTTTGCATTTCGTGGTCAGTTTGACATTTTTTAACATATTGAAACGGGGCTGTCTCAAAAGGTGAAATTAAATCAATATCCTATATCTAACGCCCAATGTCCCTGCCTGTGCAGAAATGACAGTAACAGAAATGCTTTCGGGAAAGATTGTCTTGTAAACTCCAAACCCCAAACTCTAAACTGATCACAGATCACCGTTCACTTTTCACGAATCACGATTTACCAATTACACAACCGAGTTTGCAAACTCGACGTAGTCAATTACACGATTCAACAGTTAAACAACTCCAACACACTGGCTTTTATTTCGTTCCGCTCCCTAACGGAACGAGTTCCTTTCTTCCTTGATGAAGAAAGGAACCAAAGAAATCAACCGCTGAAGAAAAAATTGCTAAAAATCAATTCATTCC
>JAFGQO010000038.1 GCA_016935615.1 Bacteroidales bacterium | reverse complement strand
TTTAGGTAATTTTCCCAATGCATCATTTTTCAGATAAACCTGATTGTCAATGATATCATAAAGAGATTTCTTCCTTATAGTTTGAATTATCTCATGGATGAACATAGGGTTTCCATCAGTAATTTCATGGATACTTTCCGTAAAACCGTTGTTTATATCAGAGAATCCAATCATCAGGGATATCAGTTTTTCAGTTTCGTTGAAACTGAATCTTTTCAGTTCAAGCCGATTCTGTAAATCAGACATATCTTTGTCCAGATACTGGGATATAAAAATAAAGAATCCTGAAAATCTTTCCAGGGCAGGCAATATATTTATTGATTCAGCGTCTGCAAGATGCATGTCATCAATAACAAGTACCATATTCTGTTTTTTATCCAAATTGCTGAAAAACATTGAAACCTGGGTCCGTATCTCTCTGTTAAGGTCATTGTATTCCATTGCATTTATTATTTCGACATAATCTTCATCCCGTTCAAGTCCCATGATCAATGCCAGAAAATTATAGTTTCGAATAATGGCATCTTCGTTGTAATCTCTTAAAATATAGTCGAGGAATGATTTCAGCCTGTTTGTCTTTATTCTGGTTGAATCGTTGGGATCTATATTCAAAACACTTGAAATAACTGATGAAATTGTGCTATAGGGTCTTTCCTTGAGAATCGCATTGCAGCTGATCCAAAGTTGTTTGACCTCATCACCTTTTTCAGCGAGAAATGTCTTTACCAAAGTAGTTTTTCCAAGTCCGGATTCGCCTGTAACAGCAACATGATTCTTCTGTTCTCTTTCATTGAAAGCCATGTTGATGAAGTCAAGTTCTTCTATTCTTGGAACCAGTTGTTCATCAGATGATTTATTTAAAATCAGGCTTATCGGCGAATAGCATTCCACCGGATTTTCTTTGTTCTTGACTTTTATAAGATTCCTGGCCGAATAATGGAATAGGTCGTTTGTTTCTTCAAACACTGATCCGGTTACCAGAATGTTCCCTCGTCCTGCAACCCCCTGAAGCCTTTGTGCAGTATTAACTACATCGCCCATTACCGTATAGTCATCATCGTAATAGTTACCTACTTTACCGGTTACCACCAATCCGTAGTCAATACCAATGGACAAACCAAGGTCAGTACCCAGAAGTTCAATATTTTCCGCAGAGAACTCCTCTATTCTTTTTATCATACGCATGGCACATTTCACTGCTCTCATAGGGTCATCACTGTGACTGTATCTTGCTCCGAACAAAATCATTACACAATCACCCATGTACTTGTCGATTGTACCTTCAAGTTCATAAACGGGTTTTGTTATATACTGGAAACAGTTATTTATGATTTTCCTCACTTCTTCAGGGTCGAGTTTTTCAGAAATAGCAGTAAAACGGGAAATATCTGCAAAAATGACTGCTACATTTTTTCTATTCTCTGCAAGTTTATCCGAGTCATCAATAACATTAACAATGACTTCCAGATTATTGCCGCATGTAAGACAAAATCTTGCAAGTTTTGGGTTGGGATTTCCACACTTAGTGCAAATATTAGGAAATCCAATACCACAGACTTTACATTTTTCAGCATCAGGGGAATTTAATTTATAACCACAGTTGAAGCAAATCATAAGACACCTCCCGGATAAAATACCTACTTGCACTGTCAGATAACCTATGGTATAATGATAATACAAATTCGACCATAAAGAAAACACTTTCGGATTTGTATAATTTAATAGATGAACTGATACTAGCAAACTCGTCGAAAGGCGAAGACGCAAAGCCATGGGTCTACCGGTAGAAATACCAATGATTGCCAGGTTGCCAAAGCATCATACTTTTGTTGATTGGCTCCTCGCAAGGGAGCTTTTTTAATACAAAAAAGGAGGATCAAAAAAATGAAGAAATTAATGAATGTTTTCCAAAAACCTATCCTGGTAGCGTTGATAGCTATTTTGATTCTTACTCTCAGTCCGATTGTAGTTAGTGCAAAGACTGTTGAGCCGGAATTTCAGGATTACTACACTGAAACATTTGTAGTAACAAATGAAGGTGGAAGTTATGACATTGGATTCACCACAGTAAAATTCAAGAAGAATTGTCTGAGCGATGGCCTTATTGAAATCCTTACAGTTGAAATATATGCTGAAGATGGTGCTGTGTATATTGAATTTACACCTGATATAGATTATTTTGCCAAGGATGTTCAGATACATGCAAGTGCATGGAGCGGATTTCTCCTTGACAGGGCAACAGGAGAATTGGTTTACTTTGAACTTCCTAACCAAGTCTTCAAGGTTTCGCATTTCTCAAGATACTGTTTTGTATTTTAGAAGGTGGGAAACATAGCTAAGAGCACATAGGATAAAACAAAGAAAACAAAGGACTGAAGATAATATAAGCAGCCGTTCCTTATAGGAGCGGCTATCTTTCTGCCTTCATCTCTCTCTTATTGACATACATTGCGGCATCAGCTAATTTTATTAGTTCATCGGGAGATTGATTTACATTTGGATCGAATTCTGCAAATCCGTGAGCGGCACTTAGCTTAAATTGCTTTTCTGAT
>JAFGQO010000037.1 GCA_016935615.1 Bacteroidales bacterium | reverse complement strand
TGGTTATAATCCCATATTACTTAGTGAGTACTTTGGGATTTAGTGCCTTGGTGGCAAAATTTTAACTTTTAAGACAGCCCTTTGGGGTGAGGTATTTATAAAGGCAGATTACGTTTCCCGATTTACTGAATGCAAAATAACCAATTACCAGTTACGAATTACGAATTACCAACAACCCAAAAACCTAACGATCCAACACATCCTTCTCCTTATACAACAAAACCACAGGTATAGCCAGAAATGCTATTACACCGGATATTTTAAAGGTCAATTCATTGCCGAAGTGATCGAGAAAATATCCTGTGATCAGTGTTGCCAGAGAGCTGATCAGGAAATTGCTGGTCATATACAATCCGTTGATAAAGGGAAGGTGTTTTGTTTTTTGCTCAAGGATAATTGCCAGGATCACCGGTGTGGGAGCAAGGAGAAAAAAACCGGTAAGGATAAGTATGGGAAAGATAAACTTCTCACCTGCCATAATGAACAACCACATAAGCAGGGGAGAGATTACAGAAAAAATCAACAAAGTATTTTTACGTCCGATATAATCTGATATCGTGCCTGATAACAGTGTACCTGCTGTACCGGATAAATATACAACAGAAAGGGAAATTCCGGCTATCCACCTGGAATGCCCTGTTTCTTCCATAAATCCGGGCAGGTAATAAGTCAGACAGCTTTTCATAAATCCGCGTGTAAAGGTAATGCTGACAATGATCAACAGGAGCGGCATAAAATCATGCAATGAAGCAGTATAGTGTTTGGCTTTTTGTTGCTCGGTAAAATCCTTACGCAGGTCAAGGTTTCTGAATCGTATGTAAAGAATGACAGATGCTACCAGACCCATCGGGATCAAACGGAAAATACCTTCAAAACCCCAAAGTTCCACTGCCCCGACAACAATGACAGGGCCTATGGTTCTTGCCAACTCGCCGCCTACCATGTAAAAACTCATACCACGACCCATACGTCTGCCGGCAATGTGCTTTATCATTACCGGTGTTGGCACGTGGAACATGCTGGAACTTATGCCCGATACCAGCATGAGTACTGAAAGGAATACATACGTAGGAGCAATGCCGATAAGACTCATGGAAATGGCGGTGACAGAGGGAGCAAAAATTACAAGGTAGCGGATTCGTACCCTGTCGGCAAGTATACCCATGAAAGGATTCAGCAGGTTAGGGATACGCTGTATAACCGAAAGCAATCCGAACAGTGTATGGTTTATGAACAGTTTTTCGATCAGCAGGGTCTGGACAGGTGCAAGGAATGAAGTATAGATATCATGGATATGATGAGCAAGAGAAAGAAGGATTACATCGGTGGAGTTAAATTTTTTCGAACTGTACATTTTAAAGAAAATTGATTGAAAGAGGGCAAAGATAGGAATTAGTTCAGATTTTAGAGTTTTGAATTGGTTGAGAAGGTGAGATGTTGAATCGTTGAATTGTTTAACTGTGGAATCGTGTAACTGTATAACTGGTAATTCGTGATTCGTGAATAGTGAGTTAGGAAGATGGTAAAATGAGAGTTAATTGTTGGGTTGTTAGAAATTGATTAATAGGTAAACCGGGGAATCTTTGAACTGATAAGTTGATGAAATGATTTTTAGTTCTGTACAGCTGGTTTTGTAGGGTCACGCCATGGCGTGACCGTTTTTTATATCACAAGCCTTATCAGTGGTACTATTCAATAGTAGCAGCTTACGTTTCATGGATTGATTATCCACTGAATAAAGTTGGCAGATGAAACGCTTTGTCGTATTGCATGGTTTCCCCCCGGGTTAAAACCCGGGGTTACAAAAGTTATACCCCTACGGGGTTATTACTTTTCCTCCTGAGAGAGCCTGTCCCGCAAAAGGCGTGAGGGTCGGGGGGTCTGTATTGTTTAACCAACAGCTTACGTTTCATGGATTGACTATCCAATGAATAAAGTTGGCAGATGAAACGCTTTGTCGTATTGCATGGTTTCCCCCGGGTTAAAACCCGGGGTTACCAAAATTGCACCCCTACGGGGTTATTACTTCCCCTCCTGAAAGAGCCTGTCCTGCCAAAAGCTGGAGGATCAGGGGGTGTGTATTGTTTAACCAACAGCTTGCGTTTCATGGATTGTTTGTGTCCTGAATTATATATACCCCCGAGACTGTCTTAACAGGGATGAATTTTATTCCGGCCACGAAGCCCCAAAGGCTCAAAGAGATCACAAAGCCTGGTTATAATCCCATATTACTTAGTGAGTAATTTGGGATTTAGTGCCTTGGTGGCAAAATTTTAACTTATAAGACAGCCCCCTGGGGTGAGGTATTTATAACGGCAGGTTACGTTTCCCGATTTACTGAATACGAAATCACCGACTACAAATCACGAATTACCAGGTAACAAGTATCCAGCATCCAGCGCCGGGCAACTGGCACAAAACAACCTAACGACCCACTTTCCCGATCATATCCTTCAGCAGCATCGCCAGCTTTGGTTCTGCATCCTGTGCTGCCTTTTTTACCTTTTCATGGGTGAGGTATTCTATTTTTCCCGGCACGCCGAGATCGGTGATCACACTCATGGCAAAACATTTGATTCCCATCTGGTGTGCAACAATTACTTCCGGTACAGTAGACATACCCACCGCATCGCCACCGATAGTCCGAAAGAACCTGTATTCCGCAGAAGTTTCGTAAGTCGGACCGGTAACGGCAATATAGCAGCCCTTTTTGAGTTGGACAGGCAATTTTTTTGCAGATGAAAATGCCTGTTCGATCAATTTTTTATTATAAGCTTCACTCATATCAGGAAAGCGGGAGCCAAATTCCGGCACATGTTCACCAACCAGAGGATTGGGCATCATATTGATATGATCTGCAATAACCATCAGGTCACCGATCTTAAAATCGGGATTCATTCCTCCTGCGGCATTTGATAAGAACAGGGTATCAATTCCAAGGTATTTGAACACCCTTAGGGGATACGTGACCTCATCCATAGAGTAACCTTCGTAAAAATGTGCCCGTCCCTGCATGATCACAAGGGGCACTTGTTTATGAAAGGCAAAAAGCAGCGCGCCTTCATGACCATCAACGCCGGGAACGGGGAAATAAGGGATCTGAGAATATGGGATTTTTAATTTGACTTCAACTTCATGGACAAAATCTCCAAGTCCGCTGCCAAGCACAACAGCAACTTGTGGTTTAATCGTGGTTTGTTTACTAATGCAGGCGACTGATTCCTTTATTTTTTGCAACATACTCTATGATCTTCTTATCGAATTCTTTTTGTCCGTTATCGAGAAATTTTACTTCAACCGGCAAATAAAACATGTTTTCCTTTAACACGGGATCAACCTTCTTAAGTTGTTTTAGTTTTACTGCATCCTTTTCAGTGGTGATGATAATATTCTTACCATGATCCGGTTTTGCATACTTTTTTTGAACTGTATCAAGGTCAGATTGCATATACTCATGATGATCAGGAAAACTCACAGTAACCAGGTTTCCGGTATATTCCTGTAAAGTTTTTTTCATAGGTTCCGGGTTTGCAATACCCGTAAGCAACAGTATTGAAGAGGCATCTTTTTTCACTTCTCCGAGACTTGTTTTTTTCTTCACCTTATCAAATACAGGGACAAGGTTTCCGTAGGTGAATCCTGTGAAAAAAAGCAACTGACTTGGGAAAAGATCCAATTCTTTTATCCATAGACGTTTTTCTGTCGGCGCCATGTTTTCAGGTACTTTCGTGACAATTACAATATCGGCTCTGCTCAATGCACTTTTGGTTTCCCTGAGATCGCCCATAGGCAATAGATAATCTTTGAAAACCGGGCGATAATAATCGATGAGCAGGATGGAAATACCTGCTTTTACATATCGGTGCTGGAAGGCATCATCGAGGATAAGTGCACCAAGATTCTTTATTTTTTTCTTCATTTGTACAATGCCATGCACTCGATTTTCGTCAACAGCAACAGAAATGGTCTTAAATTTTTTCAGGACCTGGTATGATTCATCTCCTATATCCTGCGGAAGAGAGTTTTTGCCGGCAAGCTGAAATCCTTTTGTTTTTCTCTTGTAGCCCCGGCTAAGCAATCCGACAGAAAATTTTTCGGAAAGTAGCTTCAGAAGATACTCTACAAGGGGAGTTTTGCCTGTACCGCCCGCAGTAAGATTGCCAACAGAGATCACAGGAAGATCAAATTCGACAGATTTTAAGATCTTCAAGTCGAAAAGTATATTGCGAATGCCGGTTACGGTCCCGTATAAAAGAGACAAAGGGAACAACACAGGAGCCAATGATCGGCGGAGTTTTCGTGAAGCCATAAAATTACCGGTTTCTGTAAATCTTTTATTTGATTTTGCACCGCTAATAAAAGCAATTATTTGATATTTCTCAAGGATTAAACGTAAGATTCCTAAGGAAAATATGCAATGGATCTATACAATAAGACAACGATAGTTAACATAAAACTATCAGCAATTCAATGTATAATCTTTCTGAAGAGATTTAGTACTCTCTATGAAGCTGACTTCGTAGGGTCACGCCATGGCGTGATCGTTTTTATAATATTAACCTCCTGCTGTTTTTAAAGCAAGAGGTTCTTAGTATATTCCGTAAACGGATTAATAAATAGAAATATCGTATAGCATACGTGCCTGTATACCTTGATTTTGCATCATTTGCTTATAAATATGGACATATTCTCCATTGATACCGAGTTCTTTCTGAAGAGCTCTGATCTTTGCAGAATTTGTCAGGTCCTTAATTAATTTTTCAATAGGGTCTTCCTGTTTCGGAAGTTCGACGATCCTGTATTTATCACCGAGTCCGGCCATATTCCTGGCCATTTCTATGGCATCGTGCAATCCGCCTATTTTATCGGCAAGTCCGAGTTCTACGGCGTCAATACCCGACCATATTCTGCCCTGGCCGATCTCATCAATTTCTGCATAGGTCAGAGGACGTCCTTTTTCAACTCTCCTGACAAAAATTGAGTAAATAGAATCAATAACAGCTCTCCAGTATTCCAGTTCTACAGGAGATATATCGCGCAGCATAGACATAAAATCAGCATTTTCGTTTGTTTTTTCCGTATCGAAAGTGATCCCGAATTTGTTAAAAAAACCACTTGTATTCAAAAACATTCCGAATACGCCTATGGAACCTGTAATAGTGGATGGCTGAACAAGAATACTGTCCGCCATACAGGCAATATAATATCCTCCTGAGCCTGCAAGATTGCCCATTGATACTATAACGGGTTTTGCTTCGCGGGTAAGATCAAGTTCATGCCAGATCACTTCGGAGGCAATGGCATCACCGCCCGGAGAGTTTATTCGCACAACAATGGCTTTGATTGATGAATCTTTTCTTGCTTTCCTGATTTCACGGCCAAACCTGTCAGAACCTATATTGTTGTCATCTGATTCTCCGCCCTCGATATTTCCGGTAGCATAGATAACAGCAATTTTATCTTTTGCCAGTCCTTTGTATGGTCTCTTTTTTGGTACTCTTGAATATTCATCCAGGGTAACAGCATTCAAATCCTTGGCTTCTTCAATGCCTGTTTTTGTTTTTAGTATCGAGAGGACCTCGTCTTTATATACAAGGCTGTCAACAAGGCCAAATGAATATGCGGCCTGAGGATTTCTGACCAGAAGATTGTCTGCTATTTCATTTAGTTTTTCCGGAGTAATGTTCCTTTCTGCAGAGATCTTGTTCAGTATATCGTCCCATATGGTGGTTATGATACGCGACAATTGCTCCCTGTTGGCCGAACTATAGCCTTCTTCAGTGAAAGGTTCAATTGCACTTTTGTATTTTCCGTAGCGTACTACCTGGGGTTTAATATCCAGCTTTTTCAAAGCATTTTTAAAGAAGGGGCTTTGAGTTCGGATTCCATAAAACTGGAAGAATCCGACAGGATTGAAGTAGATCTCATCAGCGATGGTGGCAAGATAATATGCCGGCTGGGAAAATACTTCGCTGTAAACGGTAATGAATTTCCCCGATTTTTTAAAATCAAGCAAAGCCGTACGGACTTCTTCAATATGGGCTATTCCTGCAGGGATATAACTTAAATCAAGATGTATTCCGGAGATGTTTTCATCTTCTGCAGCTTTGTCTATATTATCAAGCAATTCGTTCAGGCCGATCCGTTCTTCTTTTCTCAGAGTACTGAAATCGAAAGGGATTTTCGGCTTTCTGTCAACAAATGGCTGATCGAGCTTCAGGCAGAGAATGGAATTCGGTTTAATGTCCGCTTCTTTTTCTTTTCCTGACATCATTGCACTGATGATTCCGAAGAAGATAAAGAACACGATAACCGAAGTAAGAATTATACCTACAACCGTCGCTAATAAATACTTAAGAAAACTTTTCATGGTGTTTGATTTTGTTTATTATTGTCGGACTAAAATTAATTTATTTTTCTATTCTTCAAAAATCAAATCACCATAATCGGTTTTTATGTCTTTTGTTTATTTATTGACAGGTAGTAACCTGGGGAACAGAGAGGGAAATCTGAGAAAAGCAAAATCAATGATAGAGGCGCGTATAGGTAATATACTGGCATTATCTGCTGTATACGAAACTGAACCATGGGGATTTACAGAAGAAACAAATGCATTTTTTAACCAGGCAATGAAGGTCAGCACTTTGTTATCTCCCATCGAATTGCTTGATGAATTGCTGAACATTGAAAGGGAGTTGGGGAGAGAAAGGAAAATGCATAAGTATGAGCCAAGGGAAATTGATATTGATATTTTGTTTTATGACGATCAGTTGATCGAGACGAAGAGACTGATCATTCCGCATCCTAAGATGCATTTAAGAAGATTTACTCTGGCAATCCTTCAGGAAATAGAGCCGGATTTTATCCATCCGGCTTTAAAGAAAGATATCAGTACTCTTTTAAAAGAATGTGGGGATGAAAGTTGGGTTAGGAGGTGCACGTATGAGAGGGGGAGTGAAAGTGAGAGGGAGGGGAGGTGAGAAGGTGAGAGAGTGAGAAAGAGGGAAGACGGGAAAAGGGGAAGATGAGAGGGTGCCGGGTACTTGTTGCCGGGGGTGCTTATTCAATATGTATCAGTTAATCTATTACCCGGTTAATCAATTATTGTTGAGTTTAGTTGAGGAGCCGGTGAAATGATTTTTAATTCTGTGCAGCCGGCTTTGCAGGGTCACGCCATGGCGTGACCGTTTTTTATACCATAAGTCTTATCAGTGGTACTATTCAATAACGGCAATCTGCGTTTCATGGATTGTTTGTACCTTGAATTATGCAGACAGATGAAACGCTTTGTCGTATTGTATAGTTTCCCCCGGGTTAAAACCCGGGGTACAAAAATTGCACCCCTGCGGGGTTATTACTTCCCCCCCTTGAGAGAGGGGGATTGAGGGGGGTGGGTATTTGTAATTGTATAATCCATTTGCATTTTTTCAAAACGCCCACTTTATTAAGGCCGGAAGACGGTTTATTATTACATTGTAACAATATCCCTTTACGGCACCGAAGTCATGGTACAAATTTTCATTCCAGATTGTATCGGTATAATCGAAACCGATGGTAATATTGTTGCCGGAATAGTCACGTAAAAAGGAATCAATGATCAGGTAATTTGCCTTATAAGCGCTGCATTGCTGATTTGTACATGCATACAACAGGATTATACTGTTTGTGTCATTTACAAATATTGCAACAGAACATATAGTATTTTCAGGGCCGTATACACCAACAACTATTGCCTTTCCTTTTTTATTCAAACGCGACAGGATCTGTCGAAGGGATGAGAATATCCTTATTCTGTGACCGGATTTTACATTTACTCTTAGAAAGTATTCCAATTCGGTTAACGAAAGATGCTTTATTAAAGAAAGTTTATTTTCCCGGGCTATTGCTATATTATCCGGAACAATTGGGCTATATTTTTTTCGTTTCAAATCGTAAGATGAGATCAGATCAAGTTCGAAACATGTCTGACCTGATACCCTGTCTAACTGTAAACTCTGGGTGTTTAGCCTGTTCATACATATATTGATTTTTTTAAATTTTTCAGGAATATGCAGGATGAAGCGATTGATTTTATCATGATCTACCGGCAGTGATGAAAAAACACCAAGATATTTTGTAAGAAGAGGAGGATAAATTTCAGTGAAAACGAAACCCTTTCTGAAAACAAGAGGCATAACAGCCATATAATCATTTTCTATTAAAGCATCCCACGTATCAGCAACGCTATCCAGGAACCATGATTTGCCGTAAAGCGATGCATTCAATGATACATCGATCGTTCTGTCCCATTTTACAGGATCAATATCTGCCTGTTTTACATAGCGTATTGGCACAATTCAACGGATTAGATGTGTGAAATGTTTATACAATCTGAAGTTTCAGATACTTATTGACGGGAGATATCACTTATCATATTCAAACTGATCAGAGTATGTTTTCGTCGCAAAAGCTAAAATACGAATTATCGCACACAATGATATGATCGAGGAGTTTGATATCCATTTGTCCGGAGGCAATTTTTAATTTTTCAGTAATTGTTTTATCATTTTCACTTGGGTTGATATTTCCTGAAGGATGATTATGACATATAATAATTCCGGAAGCCAGTAGTTCAATTGCACGCTTCAGGATCAACCTGATATCAATTACAGTACCTGCAATACCTCCCTGGCTTAATTTGTATTTTTCGAGGATCTTATTGGAACGGTTCAGCAGCAATACCCAGAATTCTTCATGTGAGAGATCAGTAAGAAAGGAACGACAAAGGGTAAATACATCTCTGCTGGAAGTAATTTGTTGTTTTTCAATAACCTCAGAAGAATTTCTTCTTTTTCCCAGTTCGAGTGCAGCATGAATTGCAATGGCTTTGGCTGTCCCAATGCCTTTTATTCTTACTAATTCGGCAATACCCATTTTGCCCAGTGAAGAAAGCCGGTTATCTGATTCTGCAAGTATACGACGTGCAAGTTCTACAGCAGAAACTTCACGTGTGCCGCTTCCAATGAGAATGGCAAGCAGTTCGGCATCGGAAAGAGACTGAACTCCTTTGGCCAGCATTTTTTCTCTTGGCCTGTCATCACTCGACCATTGTTTGATACTCATGTATTTCACTTGTGGAAGTTTAGATTTAACATTTGATTTTCAATAATATATGATAACATGTTTGAACATAACGATTTTCTTTATCGTGAACCCCAATGGTCTCAGCGAAGCCAATCCCTTCCCGAAATAGATTCCGGATAAGCTATATTTTGTTCATTTCCTGTTGTACCTCCGCACTGAACTGCCGGAGCATACAAACATGAACTTCTGCATATAACCTGTTTCGATTTTTTGGAAAGGATTTCATCTGCATGATTATTTCGTTTACCGCGGTTTATAATATAAAAAAAGCCGTATCATAAATATACAGCTTTTTGATTGTAAGAAGAATCTATTGTCAATTGCATTTCAGAACTTCATTGATCTGATAATTTGCATTTTCGGAGTAAACACCGACAACCGCCTTGTTAAATGCATCGCATGCACCGGTATTGTCGCCTTTTCCTGCATAAGCATTGCCTAATTCATAATAGAAGCGGGCTTTTGCTTCTGCCTGGTTGTCTTCATATTTCAATCCCTCATTAGCAGCATCAATGGCTTTATCCCATTCTTTTTGTGAATTGTAAACAGAAACCAGAAGGAAATAGGCATCAGCATTTTCAGCATTGAATTCAAAAGAATTCTGGATATAATTGATCGCTTTATCATATTCCGATGCCTGTTTTGCTTTTACGCCTTCATTATAAAAATAATTGGCTGTAAGATTGATAGCTTTGTCTTTGCTGTCATCATCTCCCTCAATGGCAACCAGTGTTTGTGTTGCATCAATCAGAGCCTTCTCATTTCCGGTATCTTTATAAATAACAACCTTTAATAAATGGGCACTAAAGTTAGAAGGATTCTCATTGATGGAATTGTCAAGATCTGTCAGGGCCTGGGTATAATTTTTAGCTTTGTAATCTTTTAAAGCAAAGCTATAGTAAAGTTTTGACGCCATAGCCGAAGCCTTGGAAACAATATCCGTTTCGCTTACATTATTTGCTGCATCTTTTGCTTTTAAAGCATACTCCAGGCTTGAAGTGTAGTCTTTTTCTTTTACTTTGTTCTGACTCAACTGCCAATACAACTTGGGAAGGGTCTGTTGAACGATGAGCATTAACTCTTCAGCATCTGCATCTTCTTCTTCTTCATAGAGGGTTTCGCAAATGGCAAAACACTGTTCAAAATTGTGAATCGCTGTTTCCAGGTCTCCTTCTGATGTTGCCTGTCCGCCCTGATTGTATAAGTCTCTTGCTTCATCCAGAGATTGTGCCGATACATGTTGCATAAAGCCAATCAGAACTGCTGTTAAAATAATCCTGTAAAAATTTCTTACTACTTGCATCATTGTCAGATATTTAATTGTTTGCAAAATTGACCAGCAAAGATAGTCATTGAGAATAAAAAAACAACTCCGATGCATCCCTCATTGATAAATGATGCTTTGTTTTAGATGAGTGGAAGTATAAGTAAGTTGGGATTGTTATTTTTGCAATCTTAAAATTGTAAAAAAAAGGCTGTCTCAAAAGGTAAGAATTTTAATATAGCCACGAAGTCCCGAAGGCTCAAAGAAAGCACAAAGCTCCGGGTTTAATTCCATATTACTTTGTGAGTGCCTCGTGAATTTGGTGTCTTGGTGGCGAATTTTCAACTTATGAGACAGCTCCTTGCGAATGAAATTGCCAGTGTAATTGAATCGCGCCTGTTTTATCACTAATTTATCCAGTCGGAAGAATCCAGCATCCATCCTTCAACGACTATCTCTTCTTCATTATCAGTAGCATACCAGGTTTTATCTTCAGAATCAAACATCCATTTTTCAAGCGGCATTTCTTCTTCCTGATCCTGTTGCCATGAGTTATCTTTGATATCGATCATCCATTTTTCCAGCTGAGTTTCTTCTTCGGTTACCGGCAAAGAAATTTCCGCCAATTCAATCTTCGATAATCCTGCAAGAATTTTTTCTGCATTCACTGCATTTGACCCGGCATCAGATCCTGCATTTGATATATCGGGATCTGAACAAATTGCATTGCAAGGCAAACTGAATAATCCTGCCATCAGAATTGTCATAAATAGGACTGTTTTTCTTATCTTATTTCCGATCTTTGCTGTTTTCATTTTATTCTATTTGGACGTTGATGATTTATTATCATTTTCTGTGCCAATAATTACAAAGCACATGTAATGAGATATTTACAATTATTTTAGGACAGTCGATAGAATCATGAAATGAACTGTTTCAGTACACTACTTGTTCAGAAACGTACAGTTTTGATTTCATCGTGAAATGTGCTTTTTTTGCTAATAAAGTTTAGAGTTAAAGTATTTATGTCTGTTGCAGTCAAAAATCTCACGAAAACTTACGGAAACCAAAAAGCTGTAAACAATATCTCTTTCGAACTGCGCAAAAGTGAGATCGTCGGATTTATTGGGCCTAACGGATCAGGTAAGACTACGACAATGAAGTGTATTTGCGGTATTCTGCCTCCGGATAATGGAAGTATAGAAATAGAGGGGAAGGATGTTTATGCAAACATGCTTACTATAAAACGAATGATCGGATATCTTCCGGAACACAATCCTTTGTATACCGAAATGTATGTCAGAGAGTATCTGAATTACATCGATGGCATATACAATAAGAAAGCCGGAAGAAAGGAAAGAGTGGACGAGATCATTGAACTGACCGGCCTTACTGTTGAGAGAAAAAAGCTTATCGGACAGCTTTCCAAGGGTTATCGGCAGCGTGTTGGATTAGCACAGGCACTTATTCATAATCCTCCGGTTCTGATACTTGATGAACCGACAACAGGACTTGATCCTAACCAGTTGGTTGAGATCAGGACTATGATTTCAGAACTTTCTGCCGACAAAACTGTATTGCTTTCAACTCATATTTTGCAGGAAGTGGAAGCAATATGCGATCGTGTGCTGATTATTAATCAGGGCGAAATCGTTGCAGATGGTTCAGCAGAAACCATTCGAAAATCGAAGAATAAAAATGAACAAACCATATACATTGAATTCAATACATCCATAAAACAAGAATTGCTGGAAGAAATTGAAGGGATTAACAAAGTTCAGAATGTTTCTGTCAAAGAATTTCTGATTGCAGGCAATTCAAAGGATGATTTACGGGAAAAGATATTTACTTTTGCTACGCAAAATAATATAACAATTTTAACAATCCGAAAAGTGGAAGAAACGCTTGAACAGGCTTTCAGAAAATTAACTACCGGCAAATAAAAAACAAAATTCAAATAAATTTCGAGAAATAATGAGTTACTTATTTACATCAGAATCAGTTTCAGAAGGGCATCCTGATAAAGTTGCGGATCAGATTAGCGATGCATTGCTTGATGAATTCTTAAAACAGGACCCGGAATCGAAAGTGGCATGTGAAACTTTGGTAACTACCGGCCTGGTAGTTCTCAGCGGCGAGGTAAAAACAACCGCTTATGTTGATGTTCAGAAACTTGCACGTGAAGTCATTAAAGACATAGGATATACGGAATCGGACTATATGTTTGAGGGTGATTCCTGTGGTGTTATTTCTACCATTCATGAGCAATCTCCCGATATTAACCGTGGTGTCGAAAGAGATAATAAAGATGAGCAGGGAGCGGGAGATCAGGGATTAATGTTCGGTTATGCCTGCAGGGAAACTGACAATTATATGCCAATTGCCCTGGAATTGTCTCATCTCCTTTTGATGGTTCTTGCCGATATAAGACGCGAAAAGAAAGAAATGACTTACCTGCGTCCCGACTCCAAATCGCAGGTCACAGTTGAATATAACGATAATGACGAACCTGAGAGAATTCATACCATTGTTGTTTCAACACAACATGATGAATTTGACACAGACGAAAAAATGCAGAAGAAAATTAAAGAGGATGTAAAAAACATACTCCTTCCCCGTGTGAAAAAACTTTTACCCTCCAGGATCCAGTCCTTGTTTAAGGACGATTACATTCTTCATGTGAATCCGACAGGAAAATTTGTTATCGGCGGTCCTCATGGCGATACAGGATTGACAGGAAGAAAGATTATTGTAGATACTTATGGAGGCAAAGGAGCTCACGGAGGTGGAGCTTTTTCAGGGAAAGACAGTTCAAAAGTGGATCGCTCAGCGGCATATGCTGCAAGACATATTGCAAAAAATATGGTGGCAGCAGGAATTTCTGATGAAGTGCTTGTTCAGATTGCTTATGCTATCGGCGTTGCCAAACCGGTAGGAGTATTTGTTGATACTAAGGGGAAGAAGAATGTTGACCTCAGCGATGGAGCTATTGCTAAGAAGATTGAGGCAATATTTGACCTGCGTCCCAGCGTAATTATCAAAAGATTAGGTTTGAAAAATCCGATTTTCAGGGCAACTTCAGCCTATGGTCATATGGGAAGAGAATCTGAAAAGAGGAAAGTGACATTTTTAACAAATGGAAATTCTGAAACAAGGGAGGTTGAATTTTTTGCCTGGGAAAAACTGGATTATGTCGATAGACTTAAAAAGGAATTCGGTATTTAAAACTTATGCGTATTTTAGCCTCCATAAATTAGTAAAAATGAAATAATTAATTGATTACGATAAAGTTAGACTAATCCCGATCCAATAGGGATAAATCTAACTAAATCGGGCGAACCTGCTTTAGTACAAAATATTATTGGAATTTATGAATAGGGCAGGTTAGAATAAAACAATCATTTAACATTAGATAAGTCATGAGCATTTCTGAAAAGTTATTGAAGAAGGAAAACAAACTGTCAGTAATTGGTCTTGGTTATGTTGGATTGCCTATTGCACTTGAATTTGCAAAGGAACTATCTGTTATAGGTTTTGACATTAATAAGAAGAGAGTGGACTTGATGAAGAAGGGGATAGATCCCAGTAAGGAGTTAAGTGAATCCGATTTTGCAAATTCTGATATTCAGTTTACTTCCGAACCTGAGGATCTGAAAAAGGCCTCTTTTCATATAGTTGCTGTTCCCACACCAATTGATAAAAATAATCTTCCTGACCTGAGGAGTTTAATTTCGGCTTCGGAAATTGCAGGTAAAGTGATTAAAAAAGGAGACTATGTTGTTTTTGAATCCACGGTTTTCCCGGGAGCTACGGAAGAAATATGTATTCCGGCAATTGAAAAAATGTCAGGATTAAAATTTTTATCGGATTTTAAGGTCGGATATTCTCCCGAAAGGATTAATCCCGGTGATAAGGTTCATACCCTGACCAATGTGGTAAAAATAACTTCCGGTTGTGATGAGGAATCATCTGAAGAAATTGCTAAGGTATATGAACATATCATAAAAGCAGGCATTCACCGTGCATCTTCTATCAAAGTGGCTGAAGCCGCAAAGATCATTGAAAATACACAACGCGATTTGAATATTGCCCTGATGAATGAACTTTCGATCATTTTTCATAAGATGAATATCAATACATATGATGTGTTAAAAGCAGCGGGTACGAAATGGAATTTTTTAAATTTTTATCCCGGGCTTGTTGGTGGGCATTGCATTGGCGTCGATCCTTATTATCTTACATTTAAAGCAAATGAATTGGGACATTTTGCACAGGTAATTACTGCCGGCAGATCTGTGAATGATGGCATGAGTAAATTTATTACCACCGAACTCGTAAAGAGAATTATACGATCTGGGATAAATGTGCTCAATTCACGCATCCTGGTAATGGGTATTACATTTAAGGAAAATGTAAGTGATATTCGTAATTCAAAAGTAGCCGACGTGATATTTGAGTTACAATCGTATGGAATGAATGTTGAAGTAATTGATCCTTTTGCTGATGCCGAGGAAGTGAAAAAAGAATACGGGCTCGTTTTAAAAAACCGCATATCCGCAAAATATGATGCGATAGTGCTGGCGGTAGCTCACAGTCAATATTCAGGTTTGAGTGATGAATTCTTTAAGGAACATCTGAATAAGGGTGGGATAGTGTTTGACATAAAAGGTCTGTACAAGGAATTATCGGATCAATATACATATATGAGTCTTTAGGGAAAATATGGTTTTTTCTAAGTCATTAATTTGCTCGTGAAGAGAAAATTGTGATTATTTCATAAAGCTTGTTCTCATGAATTCTTACAATGGAAATTTGTTCTTGTTCAAATCAGTATGAAAAACCCTGAGAAAATAAAAAATTTTGCGATCATTGGTGTTGGCGGATACATTGCTATAAGGCATTTACGGGCAGTCAAAGATACGGGGAACAGGCTTCTGGCATCACTTGATCCGTGTGACAGTGTTGGAATCATTGATAGTTTTTTCCCCGAAAGTGATTTTTTTGTTGAATTTGAGCGCTTCGACAGGCATATTGATAAGCTCAGGCGCAGCGGAATACAGATGGACTATATAAGCATTTGTTCTCCAAACTATCTGCACGATTCGCATATCCGTTTTGCTATGCGTTCCGGGGCAGATGCAATATGTGAAAAACCTATTGTACTGAATCCCTGGAATCTGGATGCTCTGAATGAGATTGAGAAAGAATTTGGCAAAAAAATCTGCAACATTCTGCAATTGAGGTTACATCCTTCAATTGTTCAATTAAAACAAAGAATTGACAGTGCTCCGAAAGACAAAATTCATGACATTGTGTTAACCTATATTACCAGTCGCGGGAGATGGTACCATATCTCCTGGAAAGGCAATCAATCCAAATCAGGAGGTATTGCCACCAATATAGGAGTACATTTTTTTGATATGCTGATTTGGATTTTCGGAGGAGTAAAGAAAAATGTAGTACATCGTCTCGATGAAGAAAAAGCTGCAGGATATCTTGAATTGGAAAATGCACGGATAAAATGGTTTTTAAGTCTTGATTACAATGATATTCCTCAGGAAATAAAAAACAAAGGTATGCGTACTTATCGATCCATTACGGTTGATAATAAGGAAATTGAATTCAGCGGAGGATTCACTGATTTGCATACTGAAAGCTATAAGAGGATTCTTGAAGGAGATCATTTTCCGCTCATGGAGGCAAAGCCTTCTATTGAAACAGTCTATACGATCAGAAATTCAGAACCTCTTGGTAAGAAAGGAGACTATCATCCATTTGGCTTTAAATAATTTTATGGTTACATACTATTAAAGATCATCGAAAATGGCAAATAAGAAAGTAGCATTAATTACAGGAATTACAGGTCAGGATGGAGCATACCTGGCTGAGTTTCTTTTAAAAAAAGGCTATATTGTTCATGGAACCAAAAGAAGGAGCTCATTGTTCAATACAGACCGTATTGATCATCTTTACCTGGATCCTCATGTGGAAGACAGGAATTTTCTTCTGCATTATGCAGATCTGACAGATTCAACAAATTTGATACGCATTATTCAGGAAGTACAACCGGATGAAATTTATAATCTTGCCGCCATGAGTCATGTGTATGTTAGTTTTGAAACACCTGAGTATACTGCCAATGCCGATGGTCTGGGAACTCTCAGAATTCTTGAAGCAATTCGTATTTTGGGACTGTCTGAAAAAACAAAGTTCTATCAGGCATCTACCAGCGAACTTTATGGTCTTGTTCAGGAGGTTCCCCAGAGTGAAAAAACACCTTTTTATCCAAGGAGTCCTTATGGAGTGGCAAAACTTTACGGTTACTGGATTACGGTAAATTATCGTGAAGCTTATGGTATGTATGCCTGCAATGGCATATTGTTTAATCATGAATCTCCGATACGAGGTGAAACTTTCGTGACAAGGAAAATTACTCGGGCTGTTGCGCGAATAGCTTTGGGATTGCAGGAAAAGATCTATCTTGGAAATCTCTCTGCAAAACGTGACTGGGGACATGCAAAAGATTATATTAAAGCAATGTACCTGATGCTGCAGCAGGATAAGCCCGAGGATTATGTTATTGCTACAGGTATTACAACTGAAATTCGCGATTTCCTGAAAATGGCATTTAACGAAGTTGGCATTGAACTGGAGTTTAAAGGGGAAGGGCCAGAGGAAAAAGCATTTGTGAAATCATGCAATGATCCGCATTATCAATTGGAAAAAGGGAAAGAAGTTGTTGCTGTTGATCCGCGATATTTCAGGCCCACGGAAGTTGATCTGTTAATTGGTGACCCGACAAAAGCAAATACAAAATTAGGTTGGAAGCCGGAGTACAATTTACCGGCACTTGTTAAGGACATGATATCTTCTGATATCAAACTGATGAAAAAGGAACAATATCTGCGCCAGGGAGGTTATAAGATCATGAATTATTTTGAATGATCTTTTCACAGGGACAACTTATTTTAAGAAACAAACATGCAAAAAAACAGCAAGATATATGTTGCGGGACATTTGGGACTTGTCGGAAGTGCACTTGTGCGTAATCTGAAGAAAAAAGGGTATACTGACATTGTTGGTAAAAGCATTGAAGAACTTGATCTTTCAGATTTTACCCTGGTCGATGGATACTTTCAGAAAGAAAAACCTGAATATGTGATATTGGCGGCTGCTAAAGTCGGAGGGATAGTTGCAAATACTACCTATCGTGCTCAGTTCATCTTTGAAAATTTGCAAATTCAGAACAATATTATACACAATGCTTATAAACATGGTGTGAAAAAACTCTTGTTTTTGGGCAGTAGTTGCATTTACCCAAAGGAATGTCCTCAGCCGATCAAAGAAGAATATTTGTTGACCGGGCCGCTTGAATATACGAATGAACCTTATGCCATTGCTAAAATAGCAGGGATTAAATCAAGTGAAAGCTATAATTTACAGTACAATACCAATTTCATTTCGGTAATGCCTACAAACCTTTATGGCCCCAATGATAATTATGACCTGGAAAAATCGCATGTACTTCCGGCACTTATCCGCAAAATGCATCTGGGTAAATGCCTGATGAACAATAACCGGGGAGCTATAAGAAAGGACTTCGAAAGAAGACCCGTTGAAGGGCTTGACGGGAAAGCAGGGGACAAAGAGATAAATGAAAAACTTGCAAAGTATGGAATTTTAAAAAACGGGAGATCAGTTGCTGTAACATTATGGGGAACCGGATCTCCACGCAGGGAATTCCTTCATTCCGACGATATGGCCGATGCCTGTGTATACCTGATGGAAAATGTTGATTTCAAAGATCTTATAGAACAAAGAAGAAAAGAAACAGGCAATATTGCTCTGAAGGAGATCAGAAATACACACATCAATATAGGAACAGGCAAAGACCTTACTATCAGAGAACTTGCCGGTAAAGTGCAATCTGTTGTGGATTTTAATGGGGAACTGGTCTGGGATACCACCAAGCCCGACGGTACTATGCAAAAACTTCTGAATGTAGATAAACTTCATAGTCTTGGCTGGAAGGAAAGCATTTCTCTCGATGAAGGTATTGCAAAGATCTATGCGGATTATTGTGAGTAGTTGCATTTATTTATCATATAACAAGTACGGAATAATTTATGGTTAATCTGGATTTGCCTGTTTATTCGCACAATTCATTTTCTGTCCCCGGAGTTCCCAGATCTCCTGTTGAATAAGCCGTGCTGCTTTCGCACCAGTTGGTTCCCAGCAAGGCATCGTTCACATCCGTAATGCCTGGATCCAGTTGGATAGAAATGCCAGGCGAAATATTAAAACCGGGGGCGCCATAATCTACCATACAAATAACGGCCCCGTCTGTTCCATCGGTCCCGTAAGCATTGATATAAATTTCATCACCCGTATTAACCAGTGATATGTCTGAATATACATAGTCTACTTCGGCAGTCGCTGTGTCCGAACGGCCCAGGAGGGCAAATTCCCCGGGAAGCAACGGAAGGTCATCTCCAATCACGTGCAGATCATTATTGGAGCCCCTGCGAATAACGAGTCCCATCAGGTTGATGGGTTGGTCCGATACATTCTTTACTTCAATGTATTCACCTCCCCCATCAGGCAAAGCTTCAGGATTGCACATGATCTCGGTAATCAGGAGTTCGCCTGACATTTCTTTATCGCTTAATGTAACAGTTTCCGTTTCATAAGTTTCGTCAACGTTCAGACTGATCAAGGCATTCCCGTCAGACAGGGAAGCATCAATATGGATTTCATAATGTTTGCCGGTTTCAGCCCCGGCAATATCTCCTGATAAATTCCTGGTTTGCACATTTCCTTCATTATCGGAATAGCTAAGGTCGGATTCGATATGCAAGGGGCCCTCATCAAAAAATCCGGCCCGTGTTTCATTCATGCCAAAAACGAGTGATCCTGCCGAATTTGAAACAGAAGTTGAATAGCCTGTAAAATCCTGTATAACGTTTTCTTCATATATGACCGTAACCATGATATTTGATAAAGTACAGGTAATGGTTGAAGAAGTCGTCTGTCCTGCAGTGATAGTAAAATTTCCGGAACTGCCAAAATAGTAAGGATTGTCAAATTCTGCAGGCAGATTGTTATCAGAATGAGCTGTGGCATAATAAGTTCCTTCAGGAAGTTCAATACTTTCAGGAATTTCTGATGCACCATTGTATTGTTCAACAACCTCTTGCTGCAAATTGTAGATTCCAATAATGAATGCATCCAGATCTGCTGTTTTTAAGGGATTGTAAACATTGAAAGCGGCAACAGATATTCCGACATCAAGGATCAGGCTTCCTGAGGGTGAAAGGGCAGTGTTGTCCTTTTTGGAACAGGATACGATAATTACCATAACAAGTGCGTTCAGCATTTTGCTGAAAAAATTCAAATACATATGTCTCATGATAGTTTAGATTGATAGTTGAAAATTACTTTTAACGTTTTTATTTGGTGAAGCAAGGTATTTTAAAAATTTTTTTTTGCCAATTTTCTAAAAAGGAAATATACTAATACATAATTATTATAAATAATATTGAATAAATGATACAGTTTAACTTTGATTACACCAAATAATATGTGGTACAATACTCATTTTATACCTTGAAAAGTTTCTAATGAAAGAATAGAGATTAATTTTGCATAAATTTTCAAATCAATTGATATGTCAATCGAAAGAACAAAAATCAAAGATTTAATAGAACATGGAGAACTCAATGCAAAAGTTTTAATTAAAGGTTGGGTGCGTACTTTCAGAAGCAACAGATTTATACAGATCAATGACGGTTCTACTATAAACAATATACAGGCTGTAGTCGATTTCGAAAAATTCGATGAAACAGAATTACGGCGAATTACCACGGGAGCCTGCTTACAAATTGAAGGAAAGCTTACAGAATCCATGGGCAAAGGACAGCGGGTTGAAATTCAAACAGAAAGATTTGAAATACTGGGAGACAGTCATCCTGATGAATATCCCTTACAACCGAAAAAGCACAGCATGGAATTTTTACGTACAATTGCTCATCTTCGCCCGAGAACCAACACATTCGGAGCTGTTTTAAGAATACGTCATGCTCTTTCTTTTGCCATTCATAAGTACTTCAATGATAAGGGTTTTGTTTATTTGCATACTCCCATTATTACCGGATCCGATTGTGAAGGTGCGGGAGAAATGTTCAGGGTGACAACCCTTGATCCTGTAAAACCTCCACTCACAAAAGACGGGAAAGTCAATTATTCGGAAGATTTTTTTGGAAGAGAAACCAATCTGACAGTATCGGGACAACTTGAAGGAGAGCTCGGGGCAATGGCTCTTTCTGATATATATACCTTCGGACCTACCTTCAGGGCAGAAAATTCAAATACTCCGCGTCATCTTGCCGAATTCTGGATGATTGAACCCGAAATGGCTTTTTATGATTTGAAAGACAATATGGACCTTGCAGAAGATTTCCTTAAAAACATTGTGAGATATATTCTGGAAAATTCTGCACATGATATTGATTTTCTAACAAAAATGTACGATCAGGATTTGAAGCATACTCTGGAATTTGTAATAAACAATGATTTTGCAAGAATTACCTATACCGAAGCGATAGCTATTCTGGAAAAATCAGGTCAAAAATTTGAATATCCTGTTTCGTGGGGCGTCGATCTCCAGACTGAACATGAACGTTACCTTGTGGAAAAACACTTCAGGCGACCTGTTATTCTTATCGATTACCCAAAAGACATCAAGGCTTTCTACATGAAACAGAATGATGACGGGAAGACGGTTGGTGCTATGGATGTACTATTTCCGAGAATAGGTGAAATTATCGGTGGTTCGCAAAGAGAGGAAAATTTTGAAAAACTGGTAAATCGTATAAAGGAATTAAATCTTAAAAAAGAGGATTTTTGGTGGTACCTCGATACCAGGCGGTTTGGCAGTGCTCCTCACAGTGGCTTCGGACTTGGATTGGAGCGTATGTTGCTCTTTATTACAGGCATGTCTAATATCAGGGATGTGATTCCATTTCCACGTACACCGAAAAATGCTGAATTTTAAAATAAAATAACCACAAAGGCCGGAAATACAGCACAAAGGAACACTAAGAAAAAATTATTTCCTGGCACTTTGTGTTCCTTGATGAATTGTATTTTGAGGTAGTTTGTGGTAAAATACATTATCACCGGCTTGCCTGTAACAAACAAGGACGCCGAAGTACTGAACAAATGAATACTAAGAAAAATCAAGATACTTGTTTTCAGAATTGTAACATCTGTTGTCAAAATCCTGCAATTTAAGTTCAGTATTCGCCTGTTTAGTATGGATTTTCCCTAACAGGCAAACCTTTATTTTTTTAATTGAAGTTAATATTGGTCATTTATTTGTCGAAACATCGGAATCTTTAGACAAATTAAACATATAATTCAAGGCATTTTTTTATTTTTATATTCGATGATCGAGTAAATGTGTCTGAGTGATGTTGAAACAGAAACTACAACAGAAACTGCTTCAAAAGCTTTCTCCGCAGCAAATACAAATGATCAAATTGCTGGAAATACCAACCATGCAGCTTGAACAGCGTATTAAGAGAGAGCTGGAAGAAAATCCTGTACTGGAAGAAGGCAGGGAAGAACCGGATTCGGATATTGGTCCTGATGAGGATCCGGCTGCTGATGACAAAGACAGGGATAATGAAGAATTTTCTCTCGAAGATTATATTGAAGATGATGACCTCCCTTCTTATAAAACAGCATCAAGAAATTACTCAAAAGATGATAAAAGAGAGGAAATCCCGTTTTCAACAGGATCTACTTTTCACGAATTCCTGGAAGCACAGCTTGGTTTACGGAAGCTGGATGAAAATCAGCATGCCCTGGCAGCATATTTAATTGGCAATTTAGATGAAGATGGCTATTTGCGGCGTGAACTTGAGTCCATAGTTGACGATCTGGCATTTTCGCTGAATATTACTACTACTGAAGAGGAACTGCTGGAATTGTTAAGAATTATTCAGGATTTTGATCCTGTTGGTGTGGGGGCACGCGATTTGCGTGAATGTCTTTTGTTGCAGATAAGAACAAAAGATCAGGAACTGCCTGAGATCGCTCTTGCGACAAAGATCATCAGACATCATTTTGATGAGTTCACCAAAAAACATTATGAAAAGATAAAAAATAAACTGGGTATAAGTGATGAGGATCTCAAAGGAGCAATTGATGAGATACTGAAACTGAATCCACGGCCCGGAAGTTCTTTTAGCGATCCTTTAAATAAAGACTCTATTGCCATTGTTCCTGATTTTATTCTTGAAAATAATGACGGTGAATTTCAGATTAGTCTGAATTCAAGAAATACTCCCGAATTACGACTTAGCAAAACCTATTCGGAAATGCTTCATTCTTATGCATCAGGTAAGGAAAAACAAACACAGGAACAGAAAGAAGCCATAACATTTGTTAAACAAAAGCTTGATTCAGCGAAATGGTTTATTGATGCCATTCGTCAGAGGCAAAATACATTGATGATTACCATGAATGCAATCATTGAATATCAGCATGACTATTTTATTGAGGGTGATGAAACATTATTAAAGCCAATGATCCTGAAAGATATAGCTGACAGAACCGGCTTAGACATTTCTACTATATCGCGTGTAGCAAACAGCAAATACATCCAAACTCATTTTGGTATTTTCCCGTTGAAATACTTTTTCTCAGAAGGATTGCAAACAGAATCGGGAGAAGAAGTCTCAAGCAGGGAGATCAAGAAAATATTATTCGAATGTATTGAAAAAGAAGAAAAACGGAAACCTCTCACAGATGATAAGCTGGCCAGCATATTGCAGGAAAAGGGATACCATATTGCAAGACGAACAGTAGCGAAATATCGCGAGCAGCTTAATATTCCTGTAGCGAGGATGAGAAAAGAATTGTAATGACTCAATTTGCAAAATTCATATCTTTTTTATTTCATCCGGTTTTTATGCCTCTTGTCGGATTGATCATTATTTTTAATTCGGGGGTTTATTTCATGGATGTTCCTGTGGAATATAAACGATTTGTTTATCTGGTTGTGGGTTTATGCCATATTTTGCTGCCACTTAGCATCCTTCCGGTATTAATTTATCTTAAACACCTGAGAAACTATTCCCTGGATATAAGGAGAGAAAGACTTATACCGTTGTTTTTTACTACAATCTGCTTTTATATAGGGTATTATTTTGTGTCAAAGCTGGCCCCGGTCAGATTGATCAATTTATTTCTATTTTCATCAACTGTAGTGATTTTTATTCTTTTGTTTGTGTCACTTTTCTGGAAGATTAGTATTCATATGACCGGAATTGGAGGATTGACAGGGATGATACTGTTCCTTTCCTTTACTTATGGGATTGACTCAACGATTGTTTTAAGTTTCAGTATTTTTGTTGCAGGATTGATTGCTACCTCACGTTTGGCTTTACAATCTCATAGTATTTTACAGCTTACGGCGGGATATCTTACAGGATTGCTGTCTGTGTTTGTGCTAATGATGCAAATCATATTGTAATATCGGAAGTTTGGAGTTCAAAGTTTAGAGTTTTAAGTTTGGTTGTTGAATTGTGTGACTGTCTAATCGTTGAATCGTGGGACTGTTGTATTGAATAGGTGATTAGTTGATAAGTGAATGGAATGGAACTTGAGACTATTTTAACGTGAGTTCGATATAAGGATCGATAATAAATTTATTGATTATAGTTATTTATATGAGTAGACTTTGTGTTTCTTCGGGTTTTGGAGTCTTCGTGGCTGAGAGAAAATCGATGAAAGGCAAACCACAGGGATTTGAAATCTTGTGACTTGCGACTGTTTTAATTCCCTGTTTTTTCCAAAACCGATCGAATTGTAAATTCATCCTGTTTCATTGTGCAGAATAGGTTTTTTGACGAAAGATATTCTGCCAGGTATTCCTGTTCCGGTTGTCCGGGAGTTGGCACAAGCACGGCTGTTTTTTTCAGAGCCAGGAGATCCATAATGGTACTATAACCTGAACGGCATATAATTATATCAGCACTTTTAATCAAAGGCAAGAGTTTTTTTGAAGACAAGTGGTTATGCCATCCCGGCAACATGTCTTCTTTTTTTCCCGGCAATCCGCGAATTACAGTATATACATATTCCTCGGGAATATATTTTATCTGATCCCGAATTAATTTTTCAAATAATGTTCTTTGATTTTCCGGTCCTGAGATAAGGAACAGGATCTCTTTTTTGTGTTTTTTTCTTTGGTCCGTAAGGTCAGCAATGCTGAATCTGGAAAGTATTCCAATGTAACTGACCTGGTTATGCAATGAATTGCCATGCGATAATTTACCTGCATAGCTGTCATGGTCTTCAAGATCAGGGATCCAGCATTCATCGTACTTTTCAATAAACCAACGATTCACTTTATTGATAAACTTCTCAAAAGCTATTAGGCGGTGCGGAAGAATTATGTTCAATTGATGTGTAATAAATACTGAATGAACATTTTTGTTCCAGAGTCCGTAACAATTGTCGGATACAATAAAGTTAATTTTGTGTTGTTTTATGATCTTTTTGAGTGAAAGGTGTTCTCTGACAATTTGTATAAAAAAGAACGGTATCTGCAGCATCAATGACAACAACTGATTCCTGCTTCCATTAAACCGTATCCTTGCATAAGGAATTGTTACTGTGTTAACTTCGGAAAATTCTTCAAGAATAATACTCAAATGCGACGGGCTTCCACCAACAAATACGGTATCTCCGTTCCTGATATAGTTGCTGATCACCGGCAATAGACGGGTGGCATGTCCAAGTCCCCAATTAAGAGGAACCAGTAAGACTCGTTTTTTTTTCATACCAATGACAATTTCATGACGAGATCGTAACAGGTATACCTAGATCCCGCACTTTAGCTGCAATATCATCCAGCTTTTGTTTGGAAATCTTCTGTATGGTTCTTATGGGAGTATCGCGGGCAATTGTATAAACCATTACCAGCTTTGGATTCAGATCTCTTATCAACTGAAGCCAGGCAGTTAATTCCTCATCAGAGCTGTTATCAAATGAATAGTCATTGTAACTGCCTTTCACAAAAAGTGTTTGTATTGTCAGATTGTTCCTGAACGTGTGCAATTGTTCTATAAGTTGCTCCAGGGAAAATTTGACTGCAGGGCAATTGATTTTTCGTATGGTCTCCTCATTTGCAGAATCAAGTTTTAATATATTGAAATCAATTTTTTGTAAAGCTTCCCTGATATTTTTATTACCGATAAGAGTAGCGTTTGACAATACGGCAACTTTAACTGTTGGGAAATACTTGTTTCGAAGATAAAGGGTTTCATCAATGATCTGAGGGAAGGAGGGATGAAGTGTTGGTTCTCCGTTTCCGGCAAAAGTAATTGTGTCTATGGGTTTCCCAGGCAAAGAATATTTTTTCAGAGTCTCTTCAAGATTTCTCCTGACTTCTACAGGTGTCGGCAGCCTTGCATTTTTGTCAGCATTAAAAAGATCAGTGAGTCCGCATTCACAATACAAACAATTGAAATTGCAGACTTTCTTTGAGGTTGGAAGTAGATTAATACCAAGAGAATTTCCTAAACGACGACTCAGAACCGGGCCAAAAATAATTTCATCAAAAAGAAATGTTGCCATAATACAGAAAGCCTTTTCTATTTTTCCTCGTTTTTCAATCTTCCGACACGCAAATTATAGATTTCAGTTTGCTTATAAAAGGCAGTATCTTCATTGTCGTATTCAGGAATAATGATTCTCATATGTGTGAATGAAGAATCGATACATTTTTGGACAAGGATGTACTCACGCGTATATCTTGATTTCGGAAGAGGTGTTTTATCAAAATTTAATCTGTGTTGGGGAACATCATTGTCCTGTGAAAAGAAGTAAGCTGTTATTCTGGGATTTAAGGAGCTATCTTCATCAGTTATCTTAACCGATGCATTCAATACATATATGCCTCCACTGTCAAGAGGAAATTCAAATGGAGGAGGATATTGGGATTTTTTCCCTGTGATAATGTACCGGGGCTTTTCTGATTTCCAGATAATATCCGTGTTTGATGCATGATATTTATTCCTGGTAGCTTTGGCTTCTTCTGCTTTTAAGCTGAGTTCTGAGAATACTTCATCATAAATACTTGTTATTTTTTCCGGTCTGGATGAATAGTAATCCATAGTGTTTAACAATTCCTCTTTGGAATACCCGTGTTTTTTAAGCACTGAACTATATATTCTGGAGGAGTCAAGGTCTTTGAACTGATCATTTATTGTATGGTTCATTGCAAGAGCATCTGCAATGTGCATATCGATCAGCAGGGGAACAAGTTTTTTTCTTGGAATGAGTTTTTCATTTTCCTTTTGCCCACAGGAAAAGAGAATGAATGAAAGAGATAAAAATAAAAGCCAACTTCTCATTTGGAATCATTTTGCCGATAAAGGTAATTAAAGTTGAGTAGTTTTGTGATTCGAGTTTTGAGTTTTGAGTTAAGTTGGTTGAGAGTTTAGATTCTTAAAGTTGGTTACTTGTTGCTGGTTGCCAGGAGTTTGGAGTCTTCGTGGCTAAAATATTATGATTAAAAAATGCCACAAAGTCACCAAAACACAAAGAACTCACTAAGAAACTTTTTTAAATAATTGATACTTAGGGTTTTTTATTTCGAACTTACGTTTGTTACCTCTTTTGGCTATAACCATTGAAACAAAATATGGCTTGTGTGATGGATGTAAATGAATGGTACAATGAGTTGATAGAATGGAACTTGCGACCCGCCTACCATTGACCGCCAAAGGCTTGCCGGTGGCGGTGTTATAACTAAGGCGGGCAAAGCTTAAGACTTGCGACTTGAAACTTGAGACTGTTTTTTCAGCCTTTAGTATTCCTTTATATCATTGAATTTAAACCCTATCATCACCTCATGCGTACCGTAATGGTATGTCCGGAGTTTGTTGATGCCAATATCGTAGGAATATCCGATTTCTATTTTACGTTGATACAGATAACCTACCATTATGGTTACGGCATCATTGCTTCTGAAAGAAACGCCTCCCCATATTTTGCTTCTGTCCCATTGTCTTTTCCCATACCATACTCTTACATTGAAATCAATCTGCAATGGTACGGCGACTACCTTTCTGAAGATGATCGTTGGTTCAATGGACAATTCCCTGTTAACCATATATTTGTAACCACCATGCAAGTAATAGTGCCTGCTTAATCTGCTCAGGTCCGTAATGGCAGTGTCTTCACCGATCTTAAGTTTATTTCCCAGCAAATTTGTTGAAGCCAGGCCAACATGATAGGTGGAAGCAAACAAGTATACCCCAAGGGTTGCATCAGGTCCGTATTGAGTAAAAGTTTCTCCTGTATATACCCTGTCGTTTGGATTCTGAATACTACCTGAGCCGTCAATTTTATACTGAAACATACCAACAGACAGTCCCATGGATATTTTCAGGTCTTCTGCAATAGCATAATTGTAAGCATAGGAAAAATTTATACTTGTTTTACTTGTTGGCCCTGTTGCATCATGCATGATATATCCTCCCAAACCCATAGGCTGGTTGATTGTCGGCCCGAACATACTGATTACATTGGTAATAGGAGCATCATTAAAACCTGCCCACTGCAGGCGGCTGTTCGTGATGATCTGATAATACGGGTATGTTCCGGCCAGAGCCGGGTTTATCAGAAAAGGATTTGTCATGAATTGTGTATAAAGCGGATCCAGGCTTGAACTTACTTTAAGCACACAACTGAACAGCAATATTGTTATAAAGGTTGTTTTTCTCATTATCTCACAATTGTAACGGTTCCGGTGAATGTTCCCTGTTCACCGTCATTTGGTTTAATAATATAATAATAGGTGCCAATAGGCAAGTCCTTTCCATTTTTCTGTGATTTTCCGTCAAATTTATTATGCGTATCTGTTCCATATTCGCTGCTATGGAATATTTGCTGACCCCATCGATCGAAGATAAATACTTCTATTGATTCGTATTGTTCGGAATGAAGTATTTCCCAATAATCGTTCACTCCGTCGTTGTTAGGTGTAAATACATCATATACTTCAATCGGCAATTGTATTTTTACCCAAACACTGTCAATTTCAATACACCCATAAATTGTGGTTCCTTCAAACCGGACGGAGTCATTATCCGTAGTGATCAATGTTGTGGCCGGTCCGCTTATGGCACTCAGTGTTCCATTCGATGAACTGTTAGCCCATGAATATTCGGAATAGGATTCTTCTACCCATAAGCCAAGAGGATTTCCCGAAGGAATGTAAATAACATCGCCTTCTCTTCGCCGCGCATCGGACCGGATATGGGCGTTAAGTGTATCGAACAGTGAAATGTTCAATACATCGAAGTCCATACACTGGCCTGAATATACATAGACAACCACCTGGCCTTCCTGGCGGGCAGTTATTTCTGCCTCGGTACTGTATTCCTCATCAATATAGATTTCGGGAGCCCACACAGAGCTGTCAATATCATCGGGCTGATAGTACACACGCAGATACCATTTCGACATATAACAAACAGTAGTATCGCTCCAGTATACCTCATCTGCATTATCATAATTCGGAATGGGAGTAATCCCCATTACTGCACCTATAGTAACTTCTCCTTCAAGAATTGTTGTATTCACCAGTTCACATCCGTTGGCATCCTGCACAGTAACGGTATATGTACCGGCCGGCAGATTCGATCTGGATGAAGTAGTGAGGGTCGTATCGGCCCAGGTATAGGTGAATCCACCTGCTCCACCTGAAGGGAAGTAGCTGATCGATCCGTTTGAAGCATTACTGCCATCAAGGTTATATTCAGTACAGGACGGATTATTTGTTGATTTGGTTACGTTGACAGGCACGGCTTCATGAATTGTGACCGTGGTATCAAACCTTCGTCCTGTATCATCTTCCACTCGCACATCATAATCCCCTGCGGCAAGTGTATCGACCGTAAAGAAACCAACAGTTATATTCGGGAAAATGGTTGTGTTGATCGTGACGGTATACGGCGGTGTTCCGTCATTCATCCAGATGCTGATTGTTCCTGATGCTTCACCATAACAAAGAACATCGGCAGCAATCACGTCCACATCCAGATCGTATACAATAATAGTAATTGTAGTATCCCATGGGCAGCCCAGAGAATCTTCCACATGGAAATCATAAGTTCCCACGGTAAGTGTATCAAATACCCGTTCTGTAACCAACGGCCCTCCATCCATGGAATAACGGTAACCTTCTCCGATAGTAAACGGCGTTCCGCCTGTCGGGCTGAACTCAACAGATCCGTAACCATCGCCCGTGACATGGGTAATTAGCGGGTGACCCAATACCTGGTCGTGTTGATAAATCGTAAAGCTGGTATCTTTGTAACAGCCTTTGGCATCTTCTATCCTGACCACATAAGTTCCTGCAGGCAAATTTGAAAAATATCCCGAATCAGCAGTTTCTGAAGGTGTTGACGGCAACAGGGTAAAAATAAGGTTGCCTGTTCCGCCTGTTGCTTCAACACTGATAAATCCGGTTGAATCGCCAAAGCAGGTCAACGTGTCGGTCGTATACTCTGCATCGGTAATGAAGATCTCCGGAGGAGAAACAACCTCAACACTGGTGGTTCCCGTACATCCGAGAGCATCTGTAACAGTCAGGTAATACGTCCCTGCGCAAAGCAAAACGGTATCTCTTCCGTTACCTCCTGCAGGAGCAGGACTCCAGTTGTAATCAATGTATGGAGGCACACCACCCAAAACATTCACTATTCCCTCAGCATCACATGCTCCGGGACAACTTTCTCTCAATACTCTTGGTATAATGTATGAAGTTTTTGCAGGCTCAAGAATAGGGATATTTACGGATCCTGAATAGTAATTTACTGATGTAAGCTGATTTGTGGCCGTTGCAGTATCGGTAAAACTCAGGGAAGCATAAACGATTTCCCCGTCTATACCTCCCATGTTGTTGGCTGTATCTTTGATCATTACGGTCCATCCTCCTTCAGCAGGATTGAAACCATATAATGTACTCCAATCGCCTGTTGCAGCAAATGTACCATCAATTGGTCTGGGTTCGGAACATACATCCAGGGTATCGGTCAAAGGCAACTCGGTAGTAAAGCATAAGGTATCCAGATCACCGGGAGGCGGAGGAAAAGGAACACAGGGATTGAAAAAGTCTATTTCCATAGGTCCCTTTTTGAGTGTGAATACAGTATATCCATCCGGAGCGATCAGGTAATACCCCATATCAACAATAAACATATGTCCGTTTGTAGCAAGGCAAACCTCAATTTCAGTATCCGTACCGATAAGGAAGGGAGCTGCAGCTCCGATTACCGGCTGAACCGGAGGAGGTATAGTTAATATGAATGAATCGGTAGCATTTACACAGGGGGCATTGGCAATGGCATCAAGATATATTGTTACAGAGCCATTCTGGCGATCAACAAGACTCGGTGTATAGGTGGGATTTATCAAACCGGCATCGTCAAATGTACCGGTACCTGATGAACTCCAGCTAAAATCAATTACATTCAGAACAGAAGCATGTGTTATGGGCAGATCATCGCCGTTACATATGGTTGTATCAGGACCTGCTTCAACTACAGGAGCGGCAATAACATTTACATTGAGTATTGTAGGAGAAGTTGCACCACATCCGTTCGCATCAGCATAGTCAACGCTTACTGATTGGGCACCGGGGGCATTCCATGTCACTTCCACATAATCGTCGTTGGTCCCGCCGCCTGCGGTAATAGTACCTCCTGCGGAAACCACCCAGATATAATTGCTCATGCCTGCATCGGTTGTATAAACATTTCCTGCTGTTCCTTCACATACGGGGGCTGGCCCATTGAGGGAAGGTATGGGAAGCGGATGAACAGTTACGGGCAATACAGTCGG
>JAFGQO010000036.1 GCA_016935615.1 Bacteroidales bacterium | reverse complement strand
TTTAAATTAATCTGATCAACCGGAAAATGTTACCGCATTTTCCGGTTTTTTTCTTACTCTTTTCTTTCTTCATAGGCAACAAGATTTATAATTTGTAATTCAGTTTTTAAATTGTCTTATTTTTTTTGTGTCTGCCTGGCAGAGACAGACATTTCATATTGAAGATAATTTAAGTACAACATAGTTTTTATTTATCTCATATCTGATTGGTGATGTTTCCTGAATAGCTCTCAGAACTTCTTCAATTGTGACTTCTTCAAGTATTCCTGAGTATCTGAAATTTTTCATTGAATCATCCTTTAAAGAAATCCTGACATTATAATACCGTTCCAGTTTGGGCACAAGACTTTCAAGTGTTTCTCCGTCAATAATTAATTTCCCATCCTTCCATGATGTAAAAATTTCAGGATCTATTTTGGTGGCAATTTTAAAATTATTGATATCCGGCACTTCAACTTTTTGATCCTTGGGTTTATCCATCTTGATGCCTTCCTCAATGGAACTTAGATTGACAGTGCCTTCATTTTTCAAATAAGTTAATTTCTGATTTGGCGCAAGAATAATCGGTGAGTGAAGTCCTTTGCCATTTGAGGTATTTACTTCAATTTTCCCGTTAACAAGTATTGTTTCAATAATTGATTCATCAGGATACGATTTTATATTGAAGCTCGTTCCCAAAGCCTTTATTTTAAGATCGGCGGCAGAAACAATAAACGGAGAACTGCGATCAGCCTTTACTTCAAAAAAACCTTCACCTTCAAGAATGACTTTTCTGCTTTTGCCACGGAAGCCTGACGGGTATAACAGTTTACTTCCTGAGTTAAGCCATACTTTTGAACCATCGGGAAGGATAATTGTTGATCTTGATCCGAGAGGAACAGAAACCTGATTTAAATTGTCTTCATAACGGGAAATTTGATAATTCCTTACTCCAAAAAACAATGAAGTTGCAAGAAGTATCAATATACTTGCTGCTGCAGATATCCGGGCAAAGTTCCATGCGATATTTTGCTTGTTGTTATTGGTCGAAGTTCCGTTTATTTGAGACCCCATCCGAAGTTTCAATCTTTCCCAGGAATTGTTTAAAAAATCCTGGTCGTTTGGATTTGTAACATTTTCCTGCCATAATCTTTTTAAATGAAAATAGTGCAATATATTTTTATGCTCTTCATTTAGCCATTCAATAATACTTTCTGATTCTTCGTCTGAAGCTCTCCCTGAAATGAACTTCATAATTAAAGCATCGTCGATTTCTTTCCTTTCCATATAAATCTTTATTGTGTTTAAGACGCTTTAACAGGTTCTATCCCTAAACATGATACGGTTAATTCTTTAAATTTTAAGTGATCTTCGGATGAAACCTTCATGCTTTAAAAGCACATAAGATTATAAAAAAAATGCAATCATGAAGGTTCTAAAAGAACTACTTAATTTTCAATAACATAATAATATTATTTTCAGATGAACAGAAGTGTAAAATATATAGTACTTCCTGCATTCTTTAATAATTAATTGCGATTTGAGAATTGTTATCAGATTCTTATTGCATTTATTGAAAACCGATCAGGTGCTAAAGGACATAATCACTAAGCTGATGTCTTATAATACCCAGAGCTCTGGATATATGATATTCAACAGTTTTTTCATTTATATTGAGTATCTCTGCGATTTTGGAATTTTTAAGATGACCGTCTCTGCTCAGAATAAATATCTTCCTTGTTTTTTCAGGAAGGAGATTGAGAGCATTGTTTTTAAGTGATTCAATTTCTTCCTCGAACAGTTTTGTTAATCCGTTCTCGAAAAAGAGGTTACTCATTATTAACGATTCCTGAAGTTTAATCCGGTAAGAATCCTTGTATTTTTGCCTGACTGACTGCTGTCTGAGATACTGAATACAACTATTGTGAACACTTCTGAAGAGATAAGCTCTCATTGAAGTGTTGATTATTAATTTTTTTCTTGATTCCCATATTTTTAAGAATATGTCCTGAACTATATCTTCAGCCTGCCTGGAATTTTCAGTATAGAAAACAGCATATTCATGCAAAACCAGAAAGTATTCACGAAATAAAGCTTCAAAGGCTTTTTCATCTTTTATGCAAAGCGGAATCTCTTCTTTCAATTAACCTTAGTATTAGCAGTATTTGGACAAACTGTTCAATTTCATTAATATGCCACCAATAAAGCAAATTTAATCAATATTTGTTTAATTAACTCAAGTTGCTGGTTGCTTGTTTCTGGTTACTGGTTACTGGTTAAATGCGTGAATATCAAAGAAATATGTTAGTTTATCAATAATCTTTTGAATAGTATTAAAATTTCTATAGTGCTCATTTACAAACAACTAACAACAAGCAACTTAGGTTAATTAATAATAAAAGACGCCTGAAAGTAGATATACCCTAAACGGATATATAAATTATTCTCTTAAGCAATATTTTTTCGATATTTTAGGGATGGACTTGTATCAACAAATCCTGATCGTTTTCAGGTTTAAGACAAATCCCAGCTTTTCAATTTTGCCGGCAATATGTCCGACTCCAATGGCGCAATGATGTGCCGGACCATGTTTTGACCATCGTTCCACAAATTCTCTGGCGCCAACAGAAAAACGGTAACGGCTGTTTGTATTACCGATTTCGAGAACCGGTCCTGATACAGATTCTCCCTCTGCAACCAACAGGAACAGGTCATCTTTTCCTTCCACTACTGAAAGAAGCGTAACGGGCCCATGTTTGACACTCATCTGAATGGAAAGTCCTTTTCCGGGTTTACCATGATAGATGGGCAAAGGCACCAGTCTGACTTTACCTTCAGCAATGGCAAAATGTGCAGGACCATCGTGTCCCAGAAAAACCAGATCATCTTCAAAATCCATCAGGTAAAATTCAGAGAATGAACCCCCGGCACCGAATGCAGACATGATCTTCATCGCCTGAGCATTCTTTATCTCACATTCTCCTGCCACAGGGATATTCTTTCCCGTCAAAAGAGTGTTTCCGGCAATAACTGATGTTACTATATTTTCATAGGCATTACCGGCCTGACCTTCATAATAATAAGCCATTGATCCAAGTCTATGGATTTCAACCAGTTTGTCGAGGCTCACCGAAGTCCGGGCTGCGAGTTCAATTTCAGCAGAGTCACACTCCGGGGCAACTAAGAATTTTTGATGGAATTCATTTATCTTGTTTGTTATTTCTTCTTCGGTTGCTTCTTCACGGTACTTTTGGAGTTCACACATCTCAAGCAATTCAAAGTGAGTTCCAAATACTGCTGATTGTTTTGTGATATCAGTATAAACATCAAGCATCCCTCCATAATAGTGTCCCAGAACACCCATACGATTATTTCGCATCACTCTTGCAACGTGTGCCGCTTCAGCCCACTCACTGATCTTATCCCATGTTTCCTCTTCCTGAAGATAGCCGGTAACAAAATCATATTTGATATCAGAGCGGTTGAATACATTTGCTATTTCAGGAACAGAACATGCCTGGCAATGTTCAAGCCACACTCCTGTCATTTTCCCCCGGTCCCTCAGCCTGTTAAACTTTTCATAATCAAGCCTGGCTACAGGCTGGATGTTTAAAATTATAAAAGGCACTTTTAAAGTTTGAGCCACCGGTAATACAGTTGATGAGAGAGCATAGGTTGAAACATAAAGGAATACTATCTCAACGCCGCTGCTTCTGAGTAATTCTCCCGCTTTTCCGGCTTTGTCAGGGTTATCAACCATGCCGGCATCCACTACTTCATAACCGTATGAGGAAATCCTGTTCCGGATATATTCCTTGTATCCTTTCAGGTTATCAAGTAATCCTTCAAACTGATCCCAGTAAGTATCCAATCCTATTCCGAATAAACCGATCCTTGTCATATCTGCATTGTTAAGGTATTAAAATAAACTTTTCTGTTTCAAAACAATAATTTCCTGACCCAACCTGATAAATCTTTCTTCCTTCTTCTTCTCCAATATAGTTGATATTATCGTTTGAGTCAATAATGCTGCCACTTTCTTTAATCTCTGAATCCGTAAAAGCCGGGATGTATACTTTAGCTGTGGTATTTACAGGAACAGTGACATTCAGGACTAATTTATTACCGATTTTATCCCAGTTACACATTATTTTTCCATAGGGTGAGTTATGGCTTGTTTTAGCAAATATGATATCGCCTACTATTTCAGGCTTAATCACTATTTCCCTGTATCCGGCAGAATTCTCTTCCTGTTTAATACCTCCAAGTCCTGCATAGAACCATTCCATGAGATGTCCCAGCATCAGATGGTTGTTTGACACAGACTCCAGTGCGGCCCATGATTCAGTCAGAGCAGTGGCTCCTTTTCTTAACTGGAAGCCGTAACCCGGCACGTCATCCCGTGCATTCATCTCATAAAGGAGTTGCGATTTACCGCCTTCAGTTAATGCTTTAACAAGAAAATGAAACCCGACATCGCCTGCAGTTAAAGATTTGCCACCGGCCTGAATTGAATCTGCAAGAACATCAATAACTCTTTCTTTATTCTCAGGATCTACCAGACCTACACACCAGGGCATTGACATAGCTGTCTGACTTCCGGTTGAAAAAGTACCTGTTTCAGGATTGTAAAATTTCTCGTTGAATGC
>JAFGQO010000035.1 GCA_016935615.1 Bacteroidales bacterium | reverse complement strand
TGGGGATCAACCCGGAAACAGGAAAACTTGTTGAGGGTGACATTACATTGCAGACACGTCAGGTTTTCAGGAATATTCAGGCAATACTCGAAGAAGCAGGTTATACTTTTTCAAATGTGGTCAGATCAACCTGTCTGTTAAGTAATATTGAAGATTTTCAGGCTATGAATTCAGTGTATTCCGAATTTTATACGGAGAATCAACCGGCAAGGGTTGCTTTCGCCGTTAAAGCACTTCCCCTGGGAGCACTGATAGAAATTGAGACAATAGCTCAAAAATAAATGACTATTATCCTGGATTTCAGTCTTTGTTATTCAGCAACAATTTCCAGGTCAACTTCTGCTTTTACCTCTTTATGGAGCTTAATTAAAGCTTTGTATTTGCCTATCTCTTTAATCTGCTCATCAGGAAGAGATATATTCTTACGATCAATTTCAAATCCCCTCTCCTTCAGAGCTTCCGCTATCTGAATAGTGTTTACTGATCCAAAAATCTTACCTTTGGAGCTTGCTTTTGCACCAATAATAAGATTAATCTCCGACAGCCTTCCGGCAACCTCCCGTGCTGCCATTCTTATTTTTTCCTCTTTATGCGCCCTTTGCCTCAGGTTTTCACTGTGCATTTTTTTTGCTGACGGAGAAGCTGCAATGGCATAACCTTTAGGGATGAGGAAGTTTCTTCCATATCCATCTTTAACAGTGATGATATCATCTTTCTGCCCGAGTTTATTAACATCCTGTAAAAGTATTATTTCCATCTTCTTTTCTCCTTATTTTAACAAGTCAGTAACGTATGGAAGAAGTGCAATATGCCTTGCTTTTTTCACGGCTTTTGCTACTTTCCTCTGATATTTCAGTGAAGTACCTGTGATACGTCGCGGTAGTATCTTCCCCTGGTCATTCAGGAATTTTTTCAGGAACTCGGGATCTTTGTAATCAATATAGCGGATTCTGTTCTTCTTGAAACGGCAATATTTCTTTTTCTTGATCTCTACAGTGGGCGGAGTCAAATATCTGATTTCCGATTCATTCTGTGACATATTTTATTCCTCCTTCAGTTTTTCAGTTTCTCTTTGTTTTCTTTTCTTTTCAGCATATTCTATGGCAAATTTCTCCATTTTAAATGTCAGAAATCTGATGATCCTTTCATCTCTACGGTATTGTACCTCAAGTTTCTCAATAAGATCACCCGCGCCTTTGAATTCAATAAGATAGTAAAAGCCTGTTGACTTCTTCTGAATAGGGTAGGCCAGCTTTTTAAGGCCCCAGTTTTCTTCATGAATGATCTCACCATCGTTGTCAGTGATGACCTTCTTGAATTTTTGTACCGCTTCCTTCATCTGATTTTCAGACAAAACGGGAGTTGCAATGAAAACGGTCTCGTATTGATTCAACATGTGATTAATAATTTTAATTAAAATGATTCGGCTCGCAAAATTACAATATTTTTTTTAAACAAAACTAATTGGTTGAAAATTACATCTGCCGGATGGCCCTGCTATATACTTTCTTTATGTTTAAAAGATAACTGTGTTCTTGTGACATCCCTTTTAACTATATTTGTATAGCAAAAACCAGAATTGAAACAGGATTAAAGATCATATGGAGAACTTCATTGTTTCAGCAAGAAAGTACAGGCCGACAACCTTTGATATGGTTGTGGGGCAGGATTCTATTACGAATACACTTAAAAGTGCCATAAATAATAAATACCTTACCCAGGCATATCTTTTCTGCGGACCCAGAGGTGTGGGAAAAACTACGTGTGCAAGAATTTTTGCAAAAACAATAAACTGTAGTAACCTGTCAGAAAACGGTGATGCATGCGATAAATGCGAGTCTTGCCTCGCGTTTAACTCTCAAAGATCATTTAATATTCATGAGCTGGATGCTGCGTCAAATAATAAAGTTGACGATATAAGAACACTTACTGATCAGGTGCGAATTCCACCACAGGTTGGCAAATATAGTATCTATATAATAGATGAAGTCCACATGCTGTCTTCTTCCGCTTTTAACGCGTTCCTGAAGACACTTGAAGAACCTCCGAAACATGCAATCTTTATTCTCGCAACAACCGAAAAGCACAAAATAATTCCAACAATACTTTCCAGATGCCAGATTTTCGATTTCAACAGAATAAAAACTGACGATATCATTAAACGTCTTGAATATGTGGCTGCTAATGAGGGAATAAAAACAGAGGAGGAAGCTCTCCATATAATTGCCCAGAAAGCTGATGGCGCCCTCAGGGATGCACTGTCAATCTTTGATCAGATTGTCAGTATGACAGGTAAGCAAATTACATATAAAGATGTTATTGAAAACCTTAATGTACTTGATTATGAATATTATTTCAAAACTGTTGAAGGTGCATTGAAAGCGGATATTTCTTCGGTTTTGCTAACATTTAATGAAATACTCGAAAAAGGATTTGACGGCTACAATTTTCTTAACGGACTTAATAACCATCTTCGCGATCTGCTTGTGTGCAGAGATAGTGTAACAGTACGTTTGCTTGAAACAACAGCTGCAGTTAAACAAAGATACCTGCAGCAGACAAAAATGATCAATGAAGATTATCTGTTCAATGCTCTTGAAATATTGAACAATTGTGAAATCAATTACAAAACAAGTAAGAATCCCCGACTACATGTTGAATTGTCATTAATCAGATTATCCCGGTTGTCAGAAAGGATGAATGATGATACTGAAAAAAAAAATCCTGACATAAAGATCACTGACAAATCGGAAAACGAATTACCTCTTCCTTCCAAATCTGAAATTATCAGACAACATCCAGTTGATTCTGAAAGTGAATCCCGTAACCGCGAAATAAATACAAGAGAACATATATCAACGTTAAAAAAGCAGGCAAAATCATTTTCCATAAAAGAAATTATATCAGACAAATCAGAGAGTAGTGATTTAAATGAGTCAATAATTGAAAAGTCAGATGAATCGACTGCCCTTGAAGAAAAAGAACATTTTACCCCTGTAACTTTTGAATCAGCCTGGAAAGAATTCACCGATCAGATGAAAGATGAAGGTCCGCGTATCATAAGCATGTTTAAATCCATTAAACCTGAACTTGAAAACGACCACATAATACGCATTCACCTTACCAATGCAACACAGAAAGACATTTTTGTGCAGAATTATAAAAGTAAGTTCATGAGTTTCCTGGAAAAACGGTTCATTGAACAAGATATTGACATAGAAACAACTGTGGATCTCACTGAAACAAATGAGATACTTTATTCTGATGAACAGAAATACAATTACCTTATTAAGAAATATCCCGGATTGAAAGACTTTAAAAGATCCTTTAATCTTGACTTATATTAATGGTTGGTAAATTGTTAGAAACTACGTGAGAAATTATTGTTTGGATCAGAAAATGAATAGAAAGCAAATACAAAGAAAAAAATCCACTGCTGATAACTCCGGGGTTGAGGCTCATAAATTTGACAATACTGATAATATGTATTTGATTGCTGCGGGTATTATGCATGATTTAAATAATATCCTGACAACCATATCAGGTTATGCTGAATTGCTTCAGCACGATCTTACCCAAAGTTCAGGTTCCCGTGAAAAAGCTGAGAAAATAGTAAATGCAGTAAAGAAAGCTAAATTGCTTGTTAATAAGACATATAGCTTGTCCGGGCCTGACGAAATAATAAAGATCCCAACGAATTTGTATGATATTTTAACAGAGACAGTTGATCTTTTCAGATCAACAATTCCTGCATGGATATCTTTAAAAATTGAATCTCCTGATAAAACTATTAATGTTCTTGCAGAACCAATTCATATCTTCAGGATCTTTTTTAACCTTACCATAAATGCAATTCAATCGCTGAAGGAAAAAGGCGGTACACTCCACATAAGAACTGATATTACAGATCAAAAAACTGCAGAACAGATAACAGGGAAGTATATGCCTGAAATGAAATACGCTGTTGTTGTTTTCAAGGATACGGGCATAGGAATAGATGCAGAGTCTTTAGGCAGAATCGCAGACCCTTTCTTTACCACAAAAGAACCCGGCAAGGGCGCAGGTCTTGGTATGTCAATAGTTAACGGGCTTTTACAGGAGATAAAAGGAGAATTAATAGTGACAAGCATAGCACAAAAGGGATCAGAATTTACCATCATTTTACCGGTTTTATTATAACTGAAATATTTAATTACTGACATGATATTGTGTAAAATTCAATGACTATCGGCATTCATAAACATAAGAATCTAATTCGCTTGAAAATCAATAGATTTATCCCAACCATAGGGGAGTAATTTGATTTTTTTGCGTATGATTCCTGACATGCATTTAAAATATAATACTTAAAAATAATTTAGCCAGTTAATATTCACTATTACAAAATGACAACCAAATGCCTGGTATCTTAATTATAGAGGATGATAATGAACTAAGGGACATGCTTAAAACTGCCCTGGTCGAAAGCAATTTTACTGTTATGGAGGCTGAAAATGGGAAAGAAGCTATAATACATTTCAGGACAAGCCTTACGGATCTGATCGTGACTGATTTGATAATGCCTGAGGAGGATGGATTAAATGCGATCTTGAAAATAAAAAAAATTAAGCCTTCAGTTAAGATCATTGCAATATCAGGAGGAGGGAAAGCCGCACCAGGAAATTATCTGGAGATGGCAAAGACACTGGGAGCTGATGCCATATTCTCAAAACCATTTTCCGTTATGGATTTGATCAGTAAAATTGAAGAACTGTTAGAAATTGAACAATATGAGTAAAGCATGTGTTATTATGTTTTACATGATGTACTAAAACTTGATAATTATGCTAAATAAGAAAATTGAAACCATCTGTAACAGGCAGATTGACAGAGAAGGATACTCATCGAACCTCTACCTGGCAATGGCATCATGGGCTGAAACAAAGGGTTTTCCCGGGATAGCAGAGTGGCTATACCGTCAGTCGGATGAAGAGAGAATGCATATGCTTAAATTCATTAAGTATGTTAATGAACGCGGAGGTAAAGCAATCATTCCCGCAATGAAAAAACCGCAACCGGATTATCCTGGTATTGAAGAAATGTTTAAAGAAGTATTGAAACATGAAGAATTCATTACTTCAAGTATTAATGAGATTGTTGAGCTTACTCTTGCAGAGAAAGATTATAGTACTTATAGTTTTCTCCAATGGTTTGTAAATGAGCAGATTGAAGAAGAATCATCAGTCAGGGCTGTCCTCGACAAGCTTCATCTGGTGGGGAAAAACAATATGTATATTTTCGACAGGGATATTGTGAGTTTAAGAGCTTCGGAATCTCCCGGGGAATGATGACTTAAATTCGCTTTATACAAACTTATTTCTGTTTATGCCGCTTCTGACAAAAGATCCGGCTAAGTGTTGTTAAGTTAGTAATACCTCGTAATATTATTTGTATTTATATGTGAGTTTCAGAAGCTAAGCTTATTTAAAACCTCCATCTTCTTTGAACAAAAAAGTAAAAAGTAAAGTAATACGGAGGTTTTTTCTTTCTTAAGAGAAAATATGTAAACATAAAATTCCATTATTTTTATAATAATGATTTACCGATG
>JAFGQO010000034.1 GCA_016935615.1 Bacteroidales bacterium | reverse complement strand
CATACGAGGAGCAGAAGGATTTTTTAATTTCAAAAGGGATTACCGAACCTATTTCATCATACAAACAGACTGACTTTGTAAAAGACCAGATTGCAGTTGAAGTTCAATTTGGCAAGTATGCTTTTGTTGCTTTTGATTTGTTCGTTAAACATTTACTTTTCTATTCCGGTGGAGTTATTAACCTTGGCATTGAAGTTTTACCAACCAAAAAAATGCAATCACAAATGAGTAGTGGAGTAGCTCACTATGAAGGAGAAGTATATAATATCCTGAGACACGGAAGGAATAATCCTCCGGTGCCACTTTTAATTTTGGGAATAGAACCTTAAACTTGGAATCAATCCGGATTAATCTGCAATTTGAATGAAGCATTGTTCATTCTAACGTTTTCTTTTATTTACATGAGGGTATTCGAAGAAAGAAGATTGTTGAAGGATTTTGGCAGTGAATTCATTGATCCGTCCTGAAGCAATTGATCTGGAATACTTAATAAAGCATGATCTTGCCTGGTTTGAATTTTATCTGGAAACCGCAATTTTTGGAATTTCTTTTAAATTGTACGAGTTTTGAAAAAACCAAAATAATATGAAACGGTTTGAATTGATCCGCAAAATCCTTCTTTATATCGATCTTGAAAGCGAGGTCGATAATTTTGATAAGATACACGAAACCATTGAAAAGGATTTGATCTTCAAGGGTACCAATCTATGGATACTGGTATTTGCGATCATAGTTGCTTCCGTCGGGCTTAACATGAACTCCACAGCGGTAATTATAGGTGCAATGCTTATTTCTCCTCTTATGGGGCCTATAAATGGTATAGGTTACAGTATTGCCACATATAACTTCCAGCTTTTCAGGAAAGCTGTTAAAAACTTTTCCTTTGCGGTGATCGCCGGCCTGTTTGCATCAACAGCGTATTTTGCCATCAGTCCTATTTCCACTGCCCACTCTGAACTATTAGCCAGAACAAGTCCGACAATTTATGATGTGTTGATAGCTTTGTTTGGCGGACTCGCAGGTATTGTTGCTATCAGCAGCAAACAGAAAGGTAATGTTATCCCGGGCGTAGCTATTGCTACCGCCCTGATGCCCCCGCTATGCACTGCCGGCTACGGACTGGCTACCGGACAATTTAATTATTTTTTCGGGGCATTTTACCTGTTCACCATTAATGCTGTATTCATAGCAATTTCTGCGATTGTGATCTCCCAGATCCTGAAGTTCCCGATACGGACTGTCATTGATGCTGCACAGAAGAAAAAAATAAACCGGCTGATCTCTGTCATCATTGTACTTGTGCTGATTCCCAGCATATACTTTGGATACAGCCTTGTCCAGAAAGAAAAATTTGTGGATAATGCAACGAAATATGTGCAGAATGTGAGTGTTGTAGAAGGCAATTATCTATTAAGAAATGAAATTGATCCTAAGAATCGATCAATACTCCTGGTATATGGTGGCACGGCCCTGGATGCGACCCAAAAACAGGAGATCATAAATAAAGGGAAGGATTTCTCGTTAAAAAAAGCAGTAATAGAAATTCGTCAGGGTCTGTCCTTTGATGAGATAACAAAGAAAAGCAGTGAGGTTGATAACCTGAAAGTTGAAATGAACCGGTTGACCCTGATGTTAAAGGATAAGGAAAGGCAGGTAGATAGCCTGTACTTAAGGAGTCATCTTGGCCGGGAAGTTCTTGATGAAATAGTCACACTCTATCCACAAATCATAAGCTGTTCCTTTGCCGATTCCTATGTTTTTAATGATACCCTGCCGGAACCGGAGAGAATCGAAATTATTGTTTTTGCCACCATGTATAACAGCCTGACAGACATTGAAAAGGAGAAAGTGGAAAGCTGGCTCAGGGCAAGGCTGAAGACTGACAGGATAAAAGTCTTTTACGAATACTAAAATGGAATAAACCATTCTCCATAAAAACTTCGCTAAAGGATAATAGCATCAGGGCCCATTTTTTCAAAATACTCAGTACAAACTCCAGAATTTAGACCATCTCTCCGCCTCGTAACATTATATGTTATTGAGCAGGTTGTTTTTGATTTTTTCGTGCTAATATTCAGTAAATCAGATATGTATGTTTTGGACCTGGTTGGCACAACAGGCAATAATTGGCGATTATTTTGTAAATTTGTCCAAATACTCATAATGTATGGGCAGAAGGATTCATTATTCTTCTGGCTCGGTAAAACTCTGACAAGGTAACCATTGGTCCGGAGATGTTGTGGTATTCATTGAGATACTTATCAAAACCACGGCATGAGGTATCGGTCTGACAGGTATTAGTGCTTCTCAAAAGCATAAGTTGCACCATCACAGGAAAACGTCACCACAGGACATAATCTCCCTTTATTAATTGTAGACCAGAGGACCAAATACCTGTAGGAAAAATTGTTATTTATGAAAACGAAAGACAAAATATTCTACGAACCCAGGAAATTTAACACAATAGAATTGTGGAAAGATGTGACTGAAGAACAATGGTATGATGCTGGCTGGCAGCTGAAAAACTCCATACGAAGCGTGGAACAGCTGAAAAAAATCATCAAACTGAAACAATTCCAGGAAAGCGAAATCAAGAGAACCATAAATACATTAACAAGCCAGGGAAAGGAACCGTTACGTATCACTCCATATTACGCTTCGCTCATGCAGGCTGATCCATTTCACCCCGTCCTTATATATGGGGACAAAGCAAGGAAACGACTTGACCCTATATTCTGGCAGAGCGTACCTACACCTGCTAATTTGCTGTTTCCTGATACAGGTACAGAAAGTGCTATGTGCGAAAGCTCCAGGAGCTTTGGTGCTGCCTATCAGCGATATCCCAACAGGGTTGCACTTTTTGTAGCTCAAAATACCAGTTGCGCGTCTTATTGTGTCCATTGCCAGAGGGCAAAATCACTCGATGGTACCGTCGACGTTAACAAAACAGAAATAGATAAAGGATTGTTTTATATAGGGTATAATAAAAATATTGATGAAGTGCTTGTCACCGGCGGCGATGCACTGAGGATCAGCAGGAATCGTCTGCAATATGTTCTTGAGGAATTAAGCAGGATACCACATCTCAGGGTAATACGGATCGCCACAAGGGTCCCTGTGGTACTTCCAATGGGCATTACGGATGATTTACTCGAAATGATAAATGCTTCCGCAAACAGGTATAACAGGGGTGCTGATAAATACGTGTATTTTATGATCCACCTGAACCATTTCCAGGAGATCACTGAAGATCTGGCCAATGCTGTGAAAAAGATACGCAAGCATGGCTTTACCATCAGAAACCAGACAGTTTTATTAAACCATATCAACGACTATTATAGCACACTCGCGGAAACATTCAGGAGGATGCTCTGGATCGGCATTCATCCATATTATTTATTGCAATGCCATAAAGAGAAGGGCATAGTCCATTTCATTACACCGATCCAGATCGGTAAAATCTATATGAAACATTTGCAGGGCTGGATTTCCGGCATAACAATTCCCAGGTACGCATTGAATATTGACGGTGGTGGGGGGAAGATACTTTTGATGCCTTCAGGACATGATACCTTAAATATCGAAGACAATATCGAAAAGAAGATTTCCGAGAGTTATGCAACCGTGACCACATGGGATGGCAAAGAAATTCTCCGGTACGAAGCACTCGGCAGAACCACACGGGAAGAATATAAGATGGCAGTCAGAATAATGGATGCTTTTATCGGAAGGAAAGGTGTATTTCTGCCAAAGCTAATAATTGTTGACCGAGAAGGAAGACATATTGAAACAACCAACAGGACTAAATTGCCGGTAATAGAAAAATTAAAAAAATCAGCACTGCTGGATTATGATCTGTATGAAAACGGTATGCCGTTAACCAATCCTGCAGATATATCTGAAGAACTGGAGGAACAGTTTAAACATTCAACGTATACTAATCATGTTTATTGAACTGTCTTAATAGTTTCATCAGTATTTAAAGGGAGTCTTACGTGTTTTCTTTTTTTAAATCCTCTGATATTGATCAAATAAGGCACCTTATTGTTTTCTTTCCCCCCCCTCTGATATTGATCAAATAAAGGCGCCGGGATTT